>JAJTYZ010000016.1 GCA_021463515.1 Chthoniobacterales bacterium
AAAACGCCAACGCTCCGTTTTCCAATCCTTACGAAATACCTTCTTTCAAACCCCAGATTTCTGCTCGAATAGCACCTGAGTAGTTACCCCGAAAGAATAATATTGGGAGTTCTCGCCGCGTTTACCTCCAATGTCAAATTTGATGCGGAAGAGATGTCTCCAATGGTTAAGGGGGGTAAATTTTCATCCCCCGGAATGATAGAGTCGTTTTTGATTAAAAGTCCACCGGTCGTCAATTCAATAGGTGCCATGACATAACTCCCCCAACGCCCGGCGCCGATGAGTTGCGCTTGTGCCCCATTGTTGTCCATCACTAAATGAGCACCGTCACTTGCTTCCAGCCATCTGTAATACGCATCGAACAAATCGGTGCCGGAATCTCCAATGTAAAGAGTCCCCACAGTCTGCGAGTTCGTGTGAATTGTGACAGTCCATTCGTCGGTGACGTCATTCGTAATACTCACAATCGAGCCTGCGCCACCGGGCACGGCGATAGGATTCCAATTAGAAGCTTCTTCCCAAGCACCATCATCATCGAATATCCATTGACCATCGGCCGCATAGGCAGCCGTGATACCTGAGACAAACATCAACGCCATCGTGGCGACTAACACAACAATTGAACTGAGGGAATTTTTCATAGAATATTGGGGTTAGGGTTTTACTTTTTACCATATCGCAGGAGGGTATTGGAAGTGCCCTTCTACGAGCTTAAGCGAAGTTAAAGGATTCATAGAGATGTGCAAATTTTGTAAGCATCGTATTACCGCTAATGTTTTTTACCCTCCATTGGTGCTCATCCATTCTTCAATCCTTCCTTTGAGTCCGACAGGTAGCGTGGAATAATTGAGAATCACTTTTGCGGCTTGGATTTTTTCTTCCTTCGTTGCCGTGGGAATCGCATTGAGGGCGTCAAAATAGTCACCGGCCATAATTCCCCCCTGAATCCCTCTAGTCGTTTCAGGCATATTCAGAATTCTAGTTTTGAGAAGATTCACCACATCCTGGCGGCGGGCGACGGCCTCCTTGGCCTTATTCATGGCGTCAAGCACAGCAGCTTCCTGAAGCATCGAGCCACTTTTTTGCCAATTCAGGCAGGAATCCGTTCGCTTGCGAAAATACTCGAGTGCCTTGGCAAGTTTGCCATCGGCTTCATAACGCTGCGCAACTTCTTTGTAGGCTTCCGCACGCTGGGCAGGTGCCGCAAAGAAAAATGCATCCAGTTCCGCAATGGCCTCCTCACGAGCGTCATCTGAGGATGCGGGGTCCTGAGATAAAACGGTAGCAATCAGAATCAGTGCCGTAATCTTTTGTTTGGCAGTTGCCTCGGGCTCCTTGAGGGTGGCGCGTGCAGAAGCCACAGCCTCGTCAAATTGCCCCTGACGTTGCTGAACGACAGCCATCCCAAGGTAAGCTTGAGCCTTATAGACAGAAGGTGCGGTGGGATCACTCAGGATGGAGTCGGCGAAGGTACTTGCTTCCTCCGGGTTGCCGGCAAGCGACTGAAGCTTTTGGGCAAAGGTTCCGAAATGCACGAAACTCTTATCGTTGCCAACGGTACGATCTACCGTTTTGCCAATTTCCTCCATGTCCGTGCGCACAAAGGCTCTTAACAGCCCCTGACCATAAGCGCGTGCTTCCTCAATACTTTTGGCCTGTGCATAGGGCGATTCAAGGGTAATGGCAAAGATGTTCCCGGGTTGCCGCGCAAAATACCACGAGAAAGGAATGTTTTCCGTGTCCATGCCATCCGTGGGCTGTTTAAGAAAATTGATCGCAATATTGGCAAACTGAGGACGTTCCTGATCCAACCAATTATTGAGCTCTTTGGTGTTGTTGGCAATATGTGGCATTTTTAGCCCGAGCCAATGATAAGCCTCATGAACGTCGCCCTTAATATAGGGGCAATGAAAATCAATGGCAATTTTCACTCCCTTAGCAGCAGCAAGCTCCTGGAGTGCCTTGATCTCCGGATAAATCGGGCTCGAACCATAGTCACGGTTATGATCATGTGGTTCACGGCCTTTTCCCTGATCCCCATCTTCGACGCCGTCCTTATCCAAAAAAGGTACAGCATACAGAACGTACTTTTTGCGGAAGGCGACGCCTGTCGGTGAATCCGAGAGTGCCTCCGAAAGAAAGCCTTCGAGAACATAACTACCCAACGCCTCACAAGAGTGGCTTCGTGCCGCGACCAATACGGGGATAATGCCCGGGCCGGGCTTGCCGATTTGCAGAAGTTCGACAGGACGGCCCTTTTGAGATTTCGTCAGGGTGCTTTGTGTCAGGTTTGGGTTCTCGGCATGGGCTTTAAGGAATTCCACAAGATTACTCTGTACATAGGGAAAACCAACGGCAAAGCGAACTTCCTGCCCTGCCTTGGTAAAATCAAATTCGAAGGATTCTTCCTTATTCCCTTCAGGCTCCATAAAAACCACATGTTCCGTCCCCAGCCATTGCCATGTTTTCCCGTCATCCAAACTATAGGCCGGCCCACGCATGGCAATCCTTGCCCCGTTCACCGCATTGAAAATAAATTTGGCACGCCCAGGCTGTGAGGCCTTTGCTGTGAAATCCCAATAAAACCATTCGCTGTTCTTCGTCGTACGCAAATCGGGTGCCACGTGGGCGGTCATGCCGTCAATACTCTCCACAATCACATTACCACCCGGATAATCGGCCTGAATAGAAAGTGTGGGCCCAGCTGCATAGGTGATGGTGGTTGTCATTATAACAGATAGTATCGCAACAAGTGCGCTTCTAAGAACTTTCCGCTGAGAATTTTGTAAATGAGTTATGCGGCACAACATAAAGCTTCTGTCGTTAGTTGGTTTGGATGCGTTCTTGTCCATTCCCGGTGACTGAAATCTCTCCGACGTTGTTCTTCTCCGTGAAGATGAGTTTCTCCCCTTTGCTCAAAACATCCAAAGTGACATTGTCAAATGTACAATTTTCGAGGGCAACAAGTCGCGTCTCCTCGCCCGCCACCAACTTGGTGTTTGTAAAGTGTGAATCGCGATAATTAATATAGGTTCCTTTGACCTGCCCCACCTCTTCAAAGGTTTCCTTGGTGGAGAGAAGGGGTGGAGTTCCCACATTCTCTCCTTGTTTGCGAACAATACCATCGGCGTATCCCCTGCCATCGAAATTGACTTCAACCCTCTTGACACCGCGGTAGGTATTTCCCGTAATCGTGGCCACTCCGGACCGTGTGGTGTAAAAAACAAAGCCACCCTTCACCCGATTTTCACGCGCCGTGTAATTGTAGGCACGCCCGTGGAAGACGACTTTGTTCGTAAAATCATTATCCTCAACCAAGATTTCACTGCCTGCGCAAATGACAATATCTCCCTGCAGATTGTCCTTAAATGCGTTTTTGCGAAAGACCACATCCTGCATCAATTCCCAGCCATCCTCGAGGTCAACGCCATACGCCGGTGCGATGCCGCCATTATTTTCAAAGCGATTGTTTTCGAGGAGCCAGCGTTGGCCGACCCCCGAAAGCCCAAGACTGCGATTAAAGTCGAGCAGGTTATCATGAAAATGCACATTGGTGGATGGGATGAAATTGGTGATCCGCGCAAGGAATTCCGTGCTGGCGGGATGCGCGGGTTTTTCCGCAATTTCCGGCTGATTGATTTCCAAGTGCATGAAACGCGCCTTCTCTGGCACTTGAATTTTGCGATATTGAAGTGCCTCCTTTTTCTCGAGGAATTGCTTCCCCTCATCGAGAAAGACGATCTGATATGCGCGTCCGAGTATCCACGGAAATCCCATATACCCGCCTGTGTAGCCAAGCTCGAATTGGCTGCGCTCGCCGCCAATCGCGTAAGGCTCTATCGTACGCATCTTTTGGGGATTG
>JAJTYZ010000017.1 GCA_021463515.1 Chthoniobacterales bacterium
GGCGAGGCAAAAAGCATCGCGTTCATAGCGAGAAATCCGCACAAACCCAGCTTGCGTGTCAGCAGCCCCATGGCCGATGCCGAACGCTCTTGAGGCGGCCCTAGCAAATAGCCAAAGCGTTGCACATCGCGTGCATAAGCGGCCAAATCTGCCGCACCACTCCGCCAACGCAGGTGCATCATGCCCGTGGAAGAATTGACCCGACACGAGGACGCCCCCGCATGTTCCGTGAAAAGTGCTTCGAGAAGCCAGATGCAACCCGCACAAGAAATGCCCTGCACTTCGAGAGTCACCTCCGCAAATTCTCTCCCCTCCTCCGCCGCCCGTTGCAAGGCCGTCAGCCAATCATAATCACGCTCATGAAAAACAAAGTTTCCCGCCGGAGATAGCGATTCACCATAATGATAAAAATCCCCCAACCCGCGTTTGTGCAATAAATGAAATACAAACCGACATCCCGAACAGCAGAACTTCGACTCCCTCTCGGTGGTACGAAAGCGTGTGTGACAATGACGACACACGCCCAAATGATTTTTTGAAGACGCCGTTTTCAAGGGCACATCGGGCACCCGGTCGTTGCGCTGTAAGTTCCGCGTACGAGTAAAAGGGCAACGCTTACCAAGGCTAATCCCCGCCTCAAATAATCCATGGTGCGTGGTGACCAGGTGGCACCCAGCCGAAAAACCTGAGACTGCAACAGGAAGAGTAAGGGTATTGTTCCAAGAGCAAATGCCAGCATGATGCTGCCACCATCCCACACGGAGCCAGAGAGCGCCGCAGCCATTACCACAAGATAAAGTGGCGCACAGGGCAGTAAGGGTGTGAAAAATCCGAGAATTCCGGCACGTCCCCAAAGGCCACGCTCGGAAGCACGTTTCCCTAACCATGCCTGAGCGCGCATGGGAATGGGGACACGCAAGCGCTTATCTAAACCAAGAGCTACGGCGAGAAAGAAAATCACAAACAACCACGTCATCCATCGTGTCGCCCCACCGCTTAAAGCATCCGCCAAACGCCGCCCCACCAAACCCGCCGCCACACCCACAAGTGTGTAGGAAATCAAACGCGTTCCATGATAAACAACCGCCGCCGTAAGACTTCCCTTGCCCCCGCTGCGCGAGCAGGCGGAACACGCCAACGGTCCGCACATGCCCACGCAATGCAAACTCGTAATCAACCCCGCCAAGAATGCAGCCAGCGGCCCAGTAATGTCAGGTGCTGCCATCATGGTTGGGAACGCTGACGCAGCAACGCTTCCTCCTGCGCCGGAGTTAAAATTTCGGAAGAGGCGCGACCGCTGGCCCAAAAGGCGACAACCCAAACGGCGATGAGCAGCACAAATGCCGCCCATACCAACAGCCACGGGCGTCGCCCCAGAAATGGAATCGTCATCGCTTTTCGCGGAACGGCCCCAAAAATGGCACCGCTCGCTCTCCCTCCACGTCACCTTTTTCTCCACGCACTTGCACCTTTACCTCAAAGTTTCCATGGAAATCACCATCCGGCACACTCATGATTAGCGGTTCCTGCACCTCTTCCCCAGGTTCTAGCTTCAACGGATGCGTGGACGCTCCCGTCGCCACTAAGGACGCCACCGGCGATTCGACAGCAATTCGATATTCGTGCGACTCGGCACGTTTATTGGCCAAATGAACCATGAAATTATTGCGCACCGCATTTTCATCTCGGAAGTACGGTGCCCCTTGCATGCGAAGCACGGATAAAATAACGGGCTTCACTTGTTGCACGGCGAATGTGAAGGCAATGGTGCCAATGATTCCCAACGCCATGTAAATGAAAAGCCGTGGCCGCCAGAACTTGGCGATGCGCCCGGTTAAAGCATTCATCGAATCATGGCGAATAAGTCCTTTAGGGCGATTCAACTTCACCATGATGTCATCGCACGCATCAATGCACGCGGTGCAAGCAATACACTCAAGTTGGAGACCTTGACGGATATCTATGCCGGTCGGACAAACTTGCACACAACGCCGACAATCCACGCAATCTCCGTGTTCCGCCGAGGGCTTTCCTCGTGGCTCTCCGCGCACGGTGTCATAGCCGACCACAATCGTGTCATCGTCAATAAGTGCCGACTGCAAGCGGCCATAAGGACACATGATAATGCAAAATTGCTCACGAAACCACGCGAAATTGAAATAGAGAATGCCGGTCAGTACGGAAACAAAGACAAATGCCCCCCAATTTTGCGCGGGGGCCTCACTTACCATGTTGTAAAGCGAAGGCAAAGAAACGAAATACGCTAAAAAAATGTGCGCAATCAACGCCGCGATGAGCAGAAAAATGGCGTGCTTCAAAATACGTTTGAAAATTTTCCCCGCCGACCATGCCGCCTTTTCCAAGCGGCGACGTGTGGGCGCGTCGCCATCAATCCAGCGTTCAATGCGACGAAACACATGATCGAGAAAAACTGTCTGCGGGCACGCCCAGCCACACCAAAGTCGCCCCGCGACCGAGGTAATCGCAAACAATCCAAAGGCGAGTCCGCTAATCGTAAAAAACAGCAGCCATAAATCCTGAAACATGAGTGTCAGCCCAAAGAGATGCAGCTTACGATGGAAAATATCGAGGAAAAGCGCGGGCTCCCCATGGATACGAACAATCGGGAGCAAAATATAAACCGCAATAAGCAATACAGCCACAACTCGGCGCAGCGTTGTAAAAGTTCCACGAACATCCGCAGGATGCACAATGTAGCGTGATCCGTCATCATTGATCGTTGTGACGGACTCCATGGAAGGCGCCTTAAACTTCATGCCGCACGCTCCTCACATTTCCGGCGGTTGTTGGATCGTCGGATTCTTGCTAATGATAAAAGCCACGACGTCATTGATGCGTCCGGCACCAAGAACGGGCCCCCAAACAGGCATGCCTTTATCGAGTACGCCTTTGGTGATGGTGTTGTAAATATCTGTCGGTGTTCCTCCATGCACCCACGTCGCATCCACAAGGTTTTGGCCAATGCCGCCTTCCAAATTCTGACCATGACAAGCCACGCAGTTGGTCATGTAAATTTTTTGTCCGGACTCTACAATCGCCGGATCACGGCTCATATTCCAAAGTTGAATTGCGGACGGTGCGGCTCCCCCAGCGAGAGCGGATTTTTGGAACTCCTCGATTTGTTTTTCCACGCGCACGTACCCGGGTTGCATGTGACCTGCCCATTGGTAATAGCCCCAGTAAATCACCGAAAAAACAATCGCACCGTAGAGCGTAAAGAGCCACCAATTGGGCATGCGTTTATCGTATTCCTGAATGCCGTCATAAATATGATGACGCAATTTATCGGGGTCGTACTGTTGTGAGTCTTTCATGGCTTTTGATCGTCCGTCCACGGCAGGTTTTCGAGTTTTTCAATTTTCTTCCGAGGCATGCGCATCGTGTAAATGACGATAGCGGCAAACACCGTGAGCGTGACGAAAAACGCCATCACTCCCACCGCTGTCCCCCACTCCGGAATTTGCAATTGGCGAATCATGGTCAACGTGCAGCGGCTTGCGCCGGTGCGGCGGCTGGAGATTTTCCGAGTTGTTGAATGTAGGCAATAAGCGCAATGACTTCACGATTGGGGCTAATCTCGATACCTGCCTTTCCTAAATCCGCCACGATTTCTTTGCCCTGCGCTTCAAAAGCCGCTCGTAATTGCTCATCCGTGCGCTCAGGGAATGGCACGCCCAACGAGCGTAGAACGCGAACTTTTGACGGCAGTGCCGCAACGTCAGCGTCCTGATGATAAAGCCATGGATAAGCTGGCATATTGCTACCGATGGATGTGGAGCGCGGATTTTCAAAATGCTGGAAATGCCAGATGTTCGGATATTTTGCGCCAACGCGAGAAAGGTCCGGACCGGTGCGTTTTGAGCCCCATTGATAAGGAAAATCATAGACCGATTCTCCGAGGCGTCCGCTTGGCCCGTAGCGCAACACATCGCCCACGAGGGTGCGAATCATTTGGCTATGACACGTGTAGCAACCTTCACGAACGTAGATATCGCGACCCACCAATTCCATCGGCGTGTAAACATGTTGCGCCGCTTTTTCGTAATCCACCGCCGCTTTGGAATAGACCAATGGTAAAATTTGAATCATCCCACCGGCAGCCACGGCCACGAGGGTGAGAACGCTAAAGGGCAGCCAGCTCTCCAGCAGACGTTCATACCAATCACTCCATCTCGCGCCGGAAATGCTCAAATGAATCATGGCGACGAGTGCCGTTTCGATCATCAAAACAAAAGCAATCGTGGCCGAAATTTGCCCCGTGAATCCCCACAGTGCGGCAAACACCACGATGAGCGTCGAATAAATCACCGGCGGATTGAAAATGCTTTGCCAAAGCGTCAATCCCTCCTGCACTCGACGTTCCTCCGCCGGAACCTCAATGACCGTTGTTACCGGCTGCCCGGCCCAGATCGTGCGGAAAAGATTGTAGGCCATGAGGAAAAATCCTCCGAGGAACAAGGCACCTCCCAAAGCCCGCATGTGCTGCATGGGACGCACGGAGTTTACAGCTTCGAGGAAGTTGGGATAAGCCAGCACCCCTTCGGGCGTCACCGAGTTGAGCATGAGCCCAGTGGTAATTCCCGACACCCACATGGCCGCGACGTAGAGCAAGATACCGACCATGCCGATCCAAAAATGAATGTCCGCCAACTTCGTGGAATACAATTTCGTGCCCCAGAGCCGTGGCGTGAGCCAGTAAAACATCCCCGCCGCCATAAAACTATTCCACCCCAGCGTCCCCGCGTGAACGTGTCCAATTGTCCAATCGGTATAATGCGAAAGCGCATTCACCGAACGAATCGCCAAGAGCGGCCCTTCAAATGTCGCCATGCCATAAAAGGTCACACCCGCCGCAAAAAATTTGAGCACCGGATCGGTGCGAACTTTATCCCAAGCCCCGCGCAGGGTGAGCAGACCATTGAGCATACCGCCCCACGAAGGAGCCCAAAGCATGATGCTAAAAACCATCCCCAACGTTTGCAGCCATTCAGGCAAGGCGGTGTTCAGCAAATGGTGCGGCCCCGCCCAAATGTAGATAAAAACAAGCGACCAAAAATGTACGATGGAAAGCCGGTAGCTATACACCGGACGCTCGGCAGCCTTGGGCAGATAGTAATACATGATTCCGAGAATCGGCGTAGTCAGGAAAAAGGCGACCGCGTTGTGCCCATACCACCACTGCACCAACGCATCCTGCACCCCGCCGAAAATCGGATAGCTATGCAGCCAGCTTGTCGGAATTTGCAGGTGATTGACGATGTAAAGCATCGCCACGGTGATAATCGTTGCGATGTAAAACCAGATCGCAACATAGAGCGACTTCTCGTTGCGCACCGCCAAGGTCCAGAAAAAGTTAATGGCAAAAACGACCCAAATAACCACCACCGCAATATCCAAAGGCCAAATTAACTCCGCATACTCCTTGCTGCGCGTCAGCCCCAGCGGCAGCGTAATCGCCGCGCCCACAATGATGAGCTGCCAACCCCAGAAATGTACCCACGAAAGAAAATTAGAAGCCAACCGCGTTCGCGTGAGCCGTTGCGTCGAATGATAAATTCCCGTGAACATCATGTTGCCGACGAAGGCAAAGATAACCGCGTTTGTATGCAGCGGACGCAGCCGCCCAAAGGTTAGCCAGGAAGTTCCAAAGTTGAGTTGCCAAAAAGCCAATTGCAAAGCCACCAACACCCCCACAGCCATCCCCACAATTCCCCAAAAGACAGCCGCCCCCATAAACCAACGGACAATTTTGTCATCATACTCCACCATAACGTTGGACGCAGTACTCATAGCTGATTTTTTTCCTTTTTGAATTCTTTGGATTCCGGCTTTTGTTTTTCCCCTTTATTGAAAGGCAGCAAGCTGTCCCGCAGCGGATCTCCTCCGGAAAAATCATGGTGATAAAGAAACCCTGCCGCAAAAAATAGTGCTAAAATCAAACTGATAAAAATGGTCAGATAAAGTACACTCACACAACCCAAACCTATCTAACTCCCCCGCAGCACGACAAGTGCAGGTTTAAAAAAAAACATCGGCAAGATGCCGATGCCACGTAATTCTCATTTTGACTTTTTAGGTTGGTTGAGGGGGACGTTTGGGTGAGTGAGGGAGTGTTCGAATCACTCTTTCTCAAAATGAAAATTGCTGGGACATCGTATTTTTCGAGTCATCCCAACGTTCAATCAGGAAGCTGCATACGGAATCCGCACCCGTGGGTCAGATACCTTGAAGTCCTTGGTATTTCTTGTCACCAGAATACAGCCTTCTTCATCCGCTGTCGCCAGTATGATGGCATCCGGAAGTTTGAGCCTCAGCGACTTTCTCAACTGAACCGCTTTTTGCGCTGATGTTTCTTGTTTTTCACGCTCCGGGTACCGCGCCC
>JAJTYZ010000018.1 GCA_021463515.1 Chthoniobacterales bacterium
GCGGGCAAAATTGCGGTAAAGATACTGCCCTTACCAAGCACACTTTCCACGGTGATATCGCCGCCTAACAAACGACAAAACTTGCGACTAATTGCGAGCCCAAGGCCGGTGCCACCATATTTGCGTGTGGTCGAAGCGTCGGCTTGGACAAATTCTGAAAACAATTTGCCGATTTGACTCGGGTCCATTCCGGTGCCGGTATCGCTTATCGCAAATGAAATCATCCCATCGTCGCGGCGCAAAATTTCCAAGATCACGTGTCCGTTTTCGGTAAACTTGCAGGCATTGCTGAGGAGATTCAAAAGCGTTTGCCGAAGCTTGGTAAGATCGGTGTACATCGAGCCAATAGTGTCGGCGCAGCGCAATTCGAAGGTGTTGTGATTTTTTGTCGCCAGAGGCTGGATGGTTGCCGCAACTTCGGCAGCCATCTGGGCGATGTTGACCGGTTCGAGAAAAGCGGTCATTTTCCCCGCCTCAATTTTGGAAAGATCGAGGATGTCGTTGATAAGCTGAAGCAGATGTTTTGCAGCTGAGAGAATTTTTTCGAGGTCCGCTTGCGTCCGTTCCTCGCCGGAATCCTGTGCATCCTCCAATAGCATTTCGCTATAGCCAATAATGGCGTTCATGGGAGTGCGCAGCTCATGGCTCATGTTTGCTAAAAACGCGCTCTTAGTTTTGTTCGCCTCTTCAGCTGCTTCCATAGCGCGTTTTAAATCTGCCGTACGTTCCATCACCGTTTTTTCCAAATTGGTATTCCATAAAGTAAGGCTTTCCTCACGCTGACGAATTTCGTCTGCCATGCGCACAAACGCCCGCCCGAGATCGCCTACTTCGTCATAGCGCGACAAGAGAGGCACAAGATTTTTGGCGTTGGATTGTCCGGATTCCAGATTAGCTGCGGCTTCCGCAAGTTTATTGAGCGGTGCTGCAACGCGACGTGCAACGATAATGACGACCGCCGCCAGCAGGAAGAGCCCGAGGGCTCCGATGCCAGCCGAGCGCCAGGCCAGCTGACGCAAAGGTGCCATCACCATGTAATACGGCACGTCGAGCACAAGCCGCCAACCGGTTGTAGGAACGAGTGCCCAGTAAACAATCCGCTTATTTGCGCCATAGCCGTATTCCGTAAATCCAGATGGCTTAGACATAATGGCGTCTCCGCCGGGTAAATCATAGACGCTGCCCCCCGCATGATCTCGGCCAATCATGAGTGCTTCGTTGGGATGCGCAATAATCGTTCCTTGTCCGCTAACAAGGTAAGGGAAGTCGTCTTGAATACCTTTTTCTTGGGTGAGCTCAATATCTACATTGCGAACGATGCTTTGAATGGCCTGCATCGAAATATCAATGCCCGCCACGCCGAGAAAGTGATCTTGGCGATCAATGATGGGTGCACTCACCGTAATCATGGTGATTTCGGACCCTTCAATGTCGTAATACGGCTCGGTGACAAAGAGTCGCCGCGAATTTTTTGCGCCCCAAAACCACGCGGCCTCCGGCGTGTCGCGATCGAAGGGCGTACGATTGATGGTCTGATGGGGATAATTTTTTCGATCAATCCAAGGCATGGATTTTGGATCGCGGTAATCCACACCCTCGAAGGTATAAAAAATTCCAAAAACATCTTCGGGAGGAAAATGCCCGATGAGATTTCGCAGATGATCCAGCACATCTTCATGCGGTTCGGTGCCACGCAGTGCCTGTTCCGCCGCCAGCGTCGTAGTCACCGACGCCACACGGCCAATGAGGGCGTCAATTTGCTTTGCGTGGGAGCGAACTTCGACGAGAGCCTCAATGTCTGTCTGACGAATGATCTGACGGCGCAGGCCGGTGTAAGCCACCAACACCATCGCCACGAGGACGGCACCGGCCATCAACACAATCCAGAGGGACAATTGCCCCGCGAGCGAGTTGAACCGAAAGTAAGGCCTCATGGGAACCCTCTTTCTTATCGTGGAACATGCAATAGCGGCAATGACTTCATTTTGAATTTTGTGATTTTATTGACGAGAGGGGTTGTTTGCTCTAAAGTCCACCTCCTTTTTCTTTTGTCACTTATATGGATAAAATTCGTAATATCGCCATCATCGCCCACGTAGATCATGGCAAAACCACCTTGGTGGATCAGCTTCTGCGCCAGGCTGGGACTTTTCAGGCGCACCAAAAGGTCGAGGAGCGGGTCATGGATTCGATGGACCTTGAACGGGAAAAGGGTATCACCATTCGCGCTAAAAATGCGTCATTTCACTGGGGCGATTACAAAATCAATATCGTAGATACACCCGGCCACGCCGACTTTGGCGGCGAGGTGGAGCGGATTATGAAGATGGTGGATGGCGTTCTGCTTGTTGTGGATTCTTACGAAGGGCCGCAGGCGCAGACGAAGTTTGTCCTGCGTAAGGCGATGGATAATGGGCTTAAACCGATTGTCGTGATTAACAAGATTGACCGTGAGAACGCGCGTCCGCACAAGGTGCTGGATATGGTTTTCGAGTTGTTTCTCGAGCTGAATGCGACGGATGAGCAGTTGGATTTTCCTCACATTTATGCCAGTGGAAAAGCGGGATTTGCGCGGCGCGAGTTGGTGGACCCGAGCACGTCAATGATGCCGCTTTACGAGACAATTGTTCGGCATATTCCTGCACCGCAAAAGTCGCCCAATGACTATTTTTCCATGCTCGTATCGAATCTCGATTACAGCGATTACCTTGGGCGCATTGCCTATGGGCGGATTATTAGCGGCACCGTCAAGACAGGGCAGAGCATCGTGTGTATTCACGCGGATGGACGAAAGGAACGCGCGACGGTGACGGCGGTTTTCGGTCACGAGGGGTTGGAAAAAGTGAAGATTGAATCGGCTTCAGCGGGCGACATCATTGGGCTGACGGGTTTTGAGGATGTGTTTATTGGCGAGACGTTGGTGGATAGTGAGGAACGAGAGGCGTTGCCTTTTATCCAAATTGACCCACCCACAATTAGCATGCGCCTTTGCGTAAATGACTCTCCGCTGGCGGGGCGCGAAGGGAAATTACTGACGGCGCGGCAAATTAAAGACCGCCTCATTCGCGAGACACGTACGAATGTTTCCCTGATGATGAACGAGACCGAAACAGCGGGGCAGTTTGAAGTGAAGGCGCGAGGCGAAATGCAAATCGCGATACTTGTCGAGCAAATGCGTCGCGAGGGATTTGAGCTGTTGGTGTCGCGTCCGGAAGTCATTTTTCAGCGCGATGCGAGTGGGCATTTGCTCGAGCCGATGGAAACGCTTTATGTGGATGTGCCGACAGAAAATCTCGGCGACATTTTGCAAATGCTGGCTACGCGTAAGGCGGATATCGCCAACATGGAGCATCATTCTCATAGCGTGCTCGTCCAAGCCACGATCCCTACACGCGGCATCATTGGGTTGGAAACCGATCTCATTAACACCACGAAGGGTCTGGGGATTATGAGTCACTTGTTTAAGGAATATGCGCCGCATAAAGGTGAAATCCCGAGCCGTGGAAAAGGCGTTCTTGTTTCCATGGAGGGCGGCACAAGCATGGCCTATGCGCTGGATACCATTCAGGAACGCGGACGACTTTTCATTGGGCCGCAGGAAGACATTTATGAGGGAATGATTGTGGGGGAAAATGCACGTCCGGATGATTTGCCCGTGAATCCGTGCAAGGCGAAAAAGTTGACCAATATGCGGAGTCAGGGTGATGGCAAAGGCATTCAGCTCGCCCCTCCCGCCCGCCTCACGCTCGAACGCGCCATCGAATACATCGCGCCGGACGAGTACGTAGAAATCACTCCAAGTTCATTGCGTCTCCGCAAAAAAATCCTAGAAGCTACCGCTCGTAAACGCGCCGCATCTCGGGCGGCGGCGTAGGGATTGGCGTGGGAGATTGCGAAAATAGAGCGATGGGATAGAGGTAGGAACGACGTATTGGCTTGCGCCGCTCCCCCCTCCGAACCGTGCATGCGGATCTCCCGCACACGGCTCTCCAGTTAGTGGGTTGCTTCTTGTCGAAGTCTGATGAGTTCCAGCACTTGGGCTTCTTTCAGGCTAAAGAGCCCAAGTCCGGTAAAGTAGCGGTTCGGCCAGCGTTGATGGTCAGCCCCTCGTCCACGTCCTCGGCCTTTCCTGCGTTTTCGCAATATGGATCGTAGCCTCATTCGTAGCCATTGGTCTATTCCTGCCAGCTCGCTGGGATGTGCGTGTTTAAAATAGCCATACCACCCTTTGAGCGTTCGGTTCACGTTGCTCACGATGACTTCTATGCTCTTGCCATTGGTTCGCCGTGTTTGAGGTTTGATGGTCTCTCGCAATTTGCGCTGACTTTTAGGCCGCACGAGTCGCAAGATTTCTCCCCGTTGGCTTCGTTTAAACCGATAACCCAAAAAGTCAAAATGACTCTTAGCTTGGTTCATGTCCACCACGCGGGTTTTCTCAGGATGCAAGGCGAGCCCCGATCCCTTCATCCACTCCCTTATCATTTCCAGCACGAGCATTGCTTCGGCTTGCGTGCGACACATCACGACGATGTCGTCCGCGTAGCGCACCATATCATAGCCTCGCTCGGTAGCAGCTTATCCAGTTGCGTAAGATAGATGTTGGCCAAGAGCGGACTTATCACTCCGCCTTGCGGCGTGCCTTCGTCCTTAGCTTCTTGCCAGTTGGTTTCTTCTATCACGCCTTGTTTTAAGAACGCTTCGATGAGACCCAGAATTCGCTCGTCAGCAATATGCTTGCATATTTGCTCCATGAGCAATTCGTGAGCTATGTTGTCAAAGTAGCCTTTAATATCTACGTCCACGACGAATAGATTTCCTGCTTTCAGCATTCGTCCAACTCGCCGCAACGCATCTTTGCAACCGCGTCCGGGGCGGAAGCCGTAGCTGTGTTCGACAAACTCTTTTTCAAAAATGGGTTCTATAACCATTTTCAGCGATGTCTGCACAATGCGATCGCTTACCGTGGGTATTCCCAAGGGTCGCTTCTCGCGGCTACCAAGCTTGTCTATCCACACCCGTTTGATTGGGTTGGGTTGGTAGGAACCTTTGCGTAATTGCTCTTTAATGGCGAGCAGCCTGTTTTGACTGTCTTTGGCAAAACGTTCCACCGTGATGTGGTCAACGCCACAGCCTCCTGCGTTGTCCTGCACCTTTTCCCACCCCAATTGAAGGGTTTTGTCTGTCCAGATTTTGTCTATCAGACTAAACTACTTGTTTCCTTTACCCCCCTTGTCGAGGGCCATCAGCATTGGCTCCGTCCATATTCTGCGTTCGGCTTTGTAGCGTTGCCACAAGTCCTCTTCCACTTGTTTATCCCCGCAGGAAACTCCCGTGGATATTTCTTCTTCGCAGCTCATGGCCTTTGCCTTTTCACTTTCCTGCCGTCCTTGGCTCCACGGGAATTACTCCGCTTCTCAGCTACTATGACGGCTCTGACTACTGCTTGGTCTCGCTCTCGCGATGGCCTGCCCAAGCAGTTCTCAATGGTCCACCATGACACCTTCTCCACATTCCCACCCCAACCACCCCTAACAACCTGACCTTTAACCCTTGATGAGGGATGTCGGCTAGATCGGTTGCTGCTTTCGCAGCAGGCTTCGCCATTTTCTAGCAGGCTCGCCGTTGTTACAGGCCGAATCGGGTTCACTTGCGTTTGGAACTGCGGTTTCGCCTCGGGCTGCTCTCCACCCCGCTTTACTGCGACGCAGTTGCCTTCGGCTACTCTCCCGTTGCTCATCTCGGAAGAACTCAGACTTTCACTGGTTGATTTCATGGTTACTCATTCGCACTACCACAGCCACCTCGGCTGTATCAGTCCGCGCCTTCGCGGACTGAACTTCGTTCTGGTTCCCGATGTTTCTCGCGAGGGTGCGAGAAACGGCACCCGAGGCGGGCGCGGTACCCGAGGCCAATCTATGTCACTCTGCTGGCATGCTTTTGAGAGAGCGGCAGCGGAGTGCCGTTACTACGGCTTGGGATTCACATGTTATTGTTATGGTGCGGCGGCGAGGGAGGGGTTCCAGCAATTGACGCCGTTATGTGGCGCGTAGATGGACTCGACGGGAAGTGCGGAGGCGTGGCCGTCGGCAAACACGTAATGTCCGCACTCGTTGTGTCGGTCAATCGCCACTTCGGAGTTTTCCGCTGAGCCCGCCCAGAAATGGGCCATGACGTGATCAGCGGAGGATGAGGTTTTCATTTCCGCGAGGAGGATGGTGTGCGACGGGGCGGGGAGCGTTATGACGCGGCGCCATGTGGTGGGGGCACCTTCGTAATCGTCGGCCTCGGGATCGAGCTCGAAGAAAACATTAAGTCCGTAGCTTGTCCCCGTCGTTCGTGTATCCATCGAGCAGCGAAAAAACTTTCGTTGCAGTGCTTCGTTGATGGGGGCGTCCGAGGCACCGAGGTAGGGCAGAATTTCTCGCTGCCATCCACGTGTGCGGTGAGCAAAGGCGGAGTGAGAACTTCGGGGAAATTCTCCACCGCGGTCTGCGGCGAAAAGCTGAATCGCCGAGGCTAGGTCTCGCATTTGCGAGAGGCACTGGGCCGATTGCGAGGTCTCACGCGCTTGTTGCCATGCGGCGGAGGCGACGCCAACAAAGACAGCGATGCAGGCGATGACGACAAGAAGTTCAATGAGGCTAAAAGCGTGTTGTTTTTTCATCGCCGCCGACTCCTCCAAAGAAGCACACCAAGACCGAGCACGAGTAACGCGGTGGTGGCGGGTTCGGGAACGGCTGTGAAGTGCAGCGTGACATTGGTTGTTGCGTAGCCGGGAACGGCTGTTGCGACTGTCGTGAAGTCCGCTACGCCGCTGCCGGTGGCGTTGGCGAGAAACACCTCGAAAGTTGCGGTGTAATTGCCCGGTGCCGTCGCGGTGAAAACCGGATGCCACATGTTGCCATTCCACAGCACGTAGTCATGCGTTGGTTCAAAGATCGTGGTGAACGCTTTGGGTGCGTTGGCACGGTAGTACTGCGCTTGCAGACCTGCGGTGGCTGAGAGAAGGCGGATACCGATCGAGGTTCCCGAGGGCAAGAGATCGCTGTTGGCTCCATCAACGAGGAATCCAAACTGACTGTTAAACGGCAGATTCTGCCCGCTGAGTGAGAGGGCGGAATACCATGGATCGGACGGCGAAAAATCATTACCGGGTGACCAAAGACTGATGGGGTTGAGAGCCGGCGTCCCCGCGTCCGGCGCGACGCTAAATGTATTCGAATTGGTGTCGAGAAAGACGACATTGATGTGGATCATTCCTCCTTGTTCCATGGGTGTGGGCAGGTTGGAAAGAGTGCTGGCGTGTGCGTTGCCGATGGCAACGAGACACAGGATAAAAAGTAAGTTTTTCATAAAATTGGTATGTTGGTTGCGCCACGCTCGTGTGTCGGAACGCGGCAGGTTGAGATGGTGTTAAGCCCGAGGGCCGAAGGCGCAGGGCGTAAAAAGCCAAGAATGGCTTAGGCAGCGAGAATTCGCGGAGGCGGAGAGGCAGGACGATCGGTGCGCCCGGCGAAGAAATTCACCATGGAGAAATACACGAATGTTTCTTTCGGGAAATCGAGCGTCGGACTTTGCACGATGGGAACGATGACGCCAACGAGTTTAATTTCTACGACCGTGGCAGAAGCTTTATTTTCTTTTTCACTCGCGGCGGTTTTGGTGATTTCTTTGCAAAGCACGCAAGGGGGTTGTCCGTCAAATGTGCGCCCCAATCCCTCGATCACGCCGTAGTGCGAGCCATAATTGACGGCCATTCCTGTCCATGCCACCACCTGCAAAAGCCCCAGCGGGCCCACGGTCAACATCACGGCCACGATCGCCACAATGATCTGCGCAAAGCGCGAGAATCGGTGCTTTTCGATGGTACGGCTCATGAAATTATTGCGACTGTAATATGTTATGCGAACGACACAAGCAGAAAATAAATACAGAAAGTTCTTGATTCAGCCATTAGCTGCGTTAATATACAGCCATGAATCGGCATTTTATTTGCGCATTATTAGCTCTGCTTGTTATTGCAATGTTGGGCGGCTGCGATCGTCCGAACGCGGGGAACAACGAGCGTTCCTACGAAGTGCGCGGCATTGTGCGGGCACCGATTTCATCCGAGGGGAGCATCATGGTGGAGCATGAAGATGTGGCGGGGTTGATGCCATCCATGACGATGCCATTTAAAGTTCAAAATGTGGCCGAGGCTGCGGATTTCAAGGCGGGCGATGGCGTGGCATTCACGCTGATTCTTGGCGATGGGTATTCGCATATTACGGGGCTGCGGAAAATTGAGGCTACCTCGGTGAAGCTCCCTCAGCCCGAGCCACGCCCTGCGGGAGAACATGTGAAGCGTGTCAAGGAAGGCGATATTTGGCCGGTGTTTGAGCTGGTGGATCAAACGGGGAAAGACATGGGTTCTGGGGATTTCGCGGGTGCATTGACGTTGGTAGATTTTATTTTCACTCGCTGCGCGGTGCCGGATTATTGTCCGCTCATGACGAGTCATTTTTTGGAAATTGAAAAAGCCCTAGCCGAGGATCCGGCGAAAGGAAACGTTCGGCTTTTGAGTGTTTCTTTCGATCCGATGGACACGCCGGATGTTTTGCGTCAGTATGCGGAAGCCAAAGGAGCAGGCTGGACATTTACGACGGGGGAACCCGAAGAAATTGACAAGCTTACGAAGGCTTTTGGTGTTCGTGTGGAGGAAGAGGGAGGCACCCTCAATCATAGCCTCTGCACGGCACTGATCGGGCCGGACGGGCGCATTTTGCATCTTTGGCGCGGCAATAAATGGAAGCCACAAGAAGTGGTGGATGCCATTCACGCGGCCTTACAAACGCAACAAGA
>JAJTYZ010000019.1 GCA_021463515.1 Chthoniobacterales bacterium
AATCGCCGTAGAGAAATCAACGCGTCCGCACGCCCGAGCAGCCCAAAACGCTCACAATCGAGCGGCGAATCGGCGAAGTCCGGCTAGACCATGCCTGTGCCCACCGGATGTGGCGGACGAAGGTGCGGGCCGCTTCGTCAGCAGACGCCGCGTGGGATAGACGCCGCGCCTCAGTAGCGCCCGCGCAGCCCGGAGCCGCCGGGTCCATACCGCTCAGCCGCGCAGTGCCTCGTTAAGGCGTTCGTGTACCTCATGGCTCATCAGCGCCAGGAACGCCGCCAGCCCGAGGTACCACACCGCGTAGCGCAGCCGCACTGCCGGCGGCGTCTCGTAGTAGCCCTCCGGCATGTCCGCGACCGCCCGCCCACGGATCACGCTCAGCACCTGCGGCGCCGCGAGCAGCGCGATCAGGATCAGCATCGGGCTCGGCCGGATGAAGAACAGGGCCCCGAGGAGCGGCACGCCGAGCAGCCAGACCTTGGGCGAAATGATCGCGGTGATGCGCCCGCCGTCGAACGGGCTCAGCGGGATCAGGTTGAACAGGTTGATCATGAAGCCGGCGTAGGCGAGCGCGAGCAGCAAGGTGCTGTCCTGGGTCACCGCGAGGAAGTAGCAGAGCAGGGCGGCGAGCGAACCGACCAGCGGCCCGGCGATGCCGACGTAGGCCTCCGTTTCGACGTCGTGCGGCAATTGCTTGAGTTCGATCCAGGCGCCGACGAAGGGGATGAACGTCGGCGCGCCGACCGGCAGGCCGCGCTGCCGCGCCGCCAGGAAGTGGCCCATTTCATGGCAGAAGATCAGCAGCACGAATCCGACCGCGTACCACCAGCCGAAGACCAGCGCATAGGCGCCGACGGAAACCAGCATCGTGCCGCCGGTTTTGAGGAGCGGGCCGATCTTGGCCGCGTTGAACAGGACGAAGAGGAGTCTGAACATGAGGTCGCCGGCAGATGCCTGTGCGTTGAACGCCGGCCAGTGTACTGGTTCCCGACCGGCACCGATGCCCGGCCACGCCGGCGGCAGGAATGCCAACCGCATTCCATACGGTCGTACCTGCATCACGGTATTCTGGCCAGATGGACCTGACCCCGAAACCCGCCGCCTGCTTCCTCGGCAACATGCGGCCAGCACTGCCTGCCGACGACCTGCTGCGTGACCGCACCTACCGGCGGCTGTGGATCTCGATCCTGACGAGTTCCTTCGGCGGGCAGATCACGCTGCTCGCGCTGCCGCTGACTGCGGCGATCCTGCTGCATGCGACCCCGACGCAGATGGGCCTGCTCACCGCGATGGAGGTGGTGCCGTTCCTGCTCTTCTCGCTGCCGGCAGGCGCCTGGCTCGATCGCGTCGCCAAGCTGCCGGTGTACGTGGCGGGTGAGTCGTTGCTGGCGGTCGCCGTCGCGAGCGTGCCGCTCGCCTGGTGGGCGGGTTGGCTCGACATGTCCTGGCTGTACGTGCTCGGATTCGTGATCGGCACGGTGCACACGGTGGCGGGCAGCGCGGCGCAGATCGTGCTGACCCAGATCGTGCCGCGGGCGCGCCTGGTGGAAGCGCATGCGAAGAACGCGCTCGCCAATTCCACGGCCGAGGTTGCCGGCCCGGGCGCCGCCGGCGCACTGATCCGCCTCACGGGTGCGCCCGTGGCGCTGCTCGCCAACGCGGTGTTGCTGGGGTTGTCGGCCTTCATCCTGCGCGGCATCCGTGTGCAGGAAGAGCGGCGCTCCGCGCACCCGCGCTTCATGGACGCTATGCGCGAGGGCGTGCGCTTCGTGGCAGGCAACCGCCTGCTCGTCACCATGGCGGTGGCGGTCGGCGTCTGGCAGATGTGCCATCACGCGGCGCTGGTCGTGCAGATCCTGTTCGCAACGCGGGTGCTCGGGCTGTCCGAAGCCGACATCGGGCTGTGCTACATGGCGCTCGGCGTCGGCACGGTCACCGCAGGCGTGCTCGGCCACGGCGTTTCGCGCCGCCTCGGCGCGGGCCCGGCCATGGTGCTCGGCTTCGGGTTCTGCGGCGCGGGCTGGTCGCTCGCCGCGCTGGCGCCGGTGTCGACGCTCGGCATGGCGGGGGTCGCGCTCATGCTCCTGGCGTTCGGCATCGGCGCGACACTGGTGTTCATCAACTTCCTCGCGCTTCGCCAGGCAGTGACTCCAGCGCCCCTGCTCGGTCGCATGACGAGCACCATGCGCTGGTTGATCCTGCTCCCCGCAGGGCCAGGCGCGATCCTGGGCGGTTGGCTCGGCGAGCACATCGGCTTGCGCGCGGCGCTCGGGGTTGCAGGCGCGGGTGCCCTGCTGCTGGCGCTCGTGGCTTCGCGGCAACCGCTGATCCGCGCCACCCGCGAGTTGCCGGAGCCGACGGCCGACTGGAGCCGGGCGGGGCGGCTGACGCCACCCGAGAGCCAGCCGGGCGAGTTCGTGCCGTGAGTGCGGTCAGCGAGCGCAACCACAGGGTCGTATTGCGCCATCGCATCGAGGTGCTCTGCGGCCTGATCACGCAGTACAACACGCCGGACGCCGAGCGGCACTTCGAGTTCAACCTGGGGTTGCCGATCATGAAGCGCGCGGTCATGAAGGGGTTCGTGGTCAACGACTTCGAACCGCAGCGCCGGCAGTTCCTGGACGAAGTGGTGCCGCTGGTCGCGACGGGGGCGATCGGCTATCTCGAGGATCGCGTCCATGGCATCGGGCAGACAGGCGCCCATTTCGCGCGGCTGATGTGCGGGGAGAACGTCGGCAAGGTGCTGGTGGTGCCTGGCGATGCGATGACGGGGATTGAGTAAACTGGCCAGGGCTCCCGGGGGATAGCGGCCATGATCGTCCTGTACGGCATCAACCTCTCGACTTTCACCCGCAAGGTGCGTCTCGCGCTGGCGGAGAAAGGCATGGAATACCGGATTGAAGTCGCACGGATGGGTTCGCTCAGGGTCCGTGCCCTGCATCCGCTCGGCAAAATCCCGGTGCTTGAGGATGGCGGCGTGGTGGTGCCGGATTCTTCGGTGATCATTGCCTACCTCGAGCGCATCAGCCCGCAGCGGCCGCTGTATCCGGGCGATGCGCCATCGCTGGCACGTGCGCTGTGGCTGGAGGAGTATGCCGACACGCGCCTGCGTGAGGCGACCGTTCCGTACTTCTCCGAACGCGTCGTCAAGCCGCTGTTCCTGCGTAAGCCGGCGGACGAGGAGGCGCTCACGCGGGCCGGCGCGATCCGCGACGAATGCTGCGATTACCTGGAGCGCGAGATCGCCGGCGGTTTCGCGGTCGGCGAGACGCTGACGGTGGCCGACATCGCCATCGGCGCGCAATTCGTGACCTACCAGCAGGGCGGTGGTGCGATCGACGCTGCGCGCTGGCCGAAACTTGCGCGATATGTTGGCGCATTACGCCAGCGCGCCGTGTGGGCAGCGATGCTCGCCGAGGAAGATGCCGCGCTCGCGGCTGCGCGGCCCTTGTAGGAGGGACTTCAGTCCCGACCACCGCGACGTCCGGAAATACGGTCGGCACTGAAGTGCCTCCTACAGGGTGCTGCCGACCGCG
>JAJTYZ010000002.1 GCA_021463515.1 Chthoniobacterales bacterium
CCATTGACGCCCAAAACGAGCGTAATGTCCTCATTTTTTGCCGGCGCAGAAATAATTACCTTCTTGGCTCCCGCTTCAATGTGGCCCTTTGCCTTGGTGGCATCGGTGAAAAGTCCGGTACATTCCAAAACAACATCCACCCCGAGTTCCTTCCACGGCAGAGCTGCAGGGCCGTCTTTAATGGCGAGGCATTTAATTTTCTGGCCATTGACAACGAGGGTGTCGTCCTCAGCAACCGAAGGAGACGATTTTTCGCTGGTGACCGTTCCTTTGAAGCGCCCCTGCGTCGAATCGTATTTGACGAGATAAGCAAGGTTATCCGCCGGAACAAGGTCGTTCACTGCCACGACCTGAATATCTTTTCCTAAAAGCCCTTGTTCCGCGATAGCACGAAAAACAAGACGCCCAATTCTCCCGAACCCATTGATACCGATTTTAGTCATTTGTAGTATGTTTTGTTTGTGTTCAGGGAGTGCTCCCATTAAACGGCAGACATCTCCGGAGGTCAAGGCAGGAACATTTGCTCGTAACCTTCCGCATGAAACCGTACTGTCGCGCTCCTTTATGAGTTCAAAATCAGTTCGTCTCGCAGTTCTCGGAACCGGTGGAATGGCCAATGTTCACGCCACAATGTTTGCGGCTCTCAAGGGGTGCTCTCTCGTCGCTGCGGCGGATGTTGATTTGCCCCGCGCCAAAGCATTTGCGGACAAGCATAACATTAGTGCTGCTTATTCGAGCGTTCAGGAAATGCTCCGCGAGGCAGACTTCGACGCCGTCACGATCGTTACGCCCGACGCCTTTCATGCTCCGCTGGCACTTGCCTGCCTGAAAGCCGGAAAGCACGTGCTTTGCGAAAAGCCGCTTGCGCTCAACTACGCCGACGCCCAACGCATGGCCACTGCTGCAAAAAAAGCCGGCGTGATCAACATGGTGAATTTTTCCTACCGCAATTGGCCGGCAATTCAGGCCGTGGCACGCGTCATTCACAAAGGTGCCATCGGCGATATCCGACATGTTGAGGCGAGTTATCTCCAAGCATGGCTTGTGAGTAAAATCTGGGGCGATTGGCGAACAACGCCAGCATTTCTTTGGCGTCTCTCCAAGAAGCACGGCAGCAAAGGCGTCCTCGGCGATGTCGGCGTACATATTGTGGACTTCGCCACGTTTCCCGTCGGCCCGATTGCCTCGGTCTTTTGTCGCCTCAAAACTTTTCCCAAAGCACCAGACAATCGTCTCGGCGAATACCCGCTGGATGCCAATGATTCCGCCGTACTCAATGTGGCGTTTCAAAACGGCGCTCTTGGCACCATCCATACCACCCGCTGGTGCGGTGGACACGCCAATCGGCTTTTCCTGAAAATTGCCGGAACCAAAGGAACAGTGGAAATTGACTCCGACCGCACCACGGACGGCTACCGCATTTGTGTCGGCAAAAATCTCGACAAAGGAATTTGGAAAGAAGTTGAGGTGCGCAAAGTTCCGGACATCTACCAACGTTTCATCAAATCCATCCGCACCGGCCAACAAGATCAACCCGATTTTGCCCGAGGTGCCGAAGTCCAAAAAGTTCTCGACGCTTGCTTCACCTCCGACGCCAAAAACCGCCCAGTGAATGTATGAAACCCGTCGTAGAACGAATTTTCCAATCCGTTCCTTCTCAGATCAGGGAGCACAGGCGTCTCGCCTATAATCGTTCAAACATCACGGGCGAGACGACCGTGTTCCTTAGTTTTTATTTCAAGACACCCGCCGTGTAATCCGCACCGCCCGCGTTTTATCCAAACGCAAAATCCCCCCCTCCGCTATATCCAGCACCACCTTCGGATCCGTAACTTTTTCCCCCCGCCAACGAACGCTGCCCTGAACCACAAGGCGCCGCACATCACCGCGCGATTTCGTCTGACCAAAACATTGCGCATACGCATCAACTGCCAGCGTGAGAATATCCCAAGCTCCCTGCGTGGCTGTAAAAGTCGGCAGCTCCGCATTTTCCAAATCGCGCCCGCTAAAGCGTTTTTCAAACTCTTCAAGAGCATGGCGTCCTTCCTCCGCCGAATGAAATCGCGCCACCAATGCCCGTGCGAGTTCCTTTTTTGCCGTCATGGGATGCTCATCACTCGGAACCATCCTCCCGAGCAGAAGCATGTAAAAACGCGCCATCAGCTCATCAGAAATGCTCATCACTTTCCCAAACATCGCCTCCGGTGGCTCATTTACGCCGATGGAATTGCCGAGGCTTTTGCTCATTTTTTGAATCCCATCGAGTCCCTCAAGAATCGGCAACATCATGGCTACCTGAGGCTCTTGACCTTCCTCCTTTTGCAGGTCGCGCCCTACCATGATATTGAAAAGCTGATCGGTTCCTCCCAACTCGACATCGGCACGAACCATGACCGAATCCCAGCCCTGCATAATCGGATACTGCACTTCATGGGCACGGATGGGATGCGACCTTTCGATCCGTTCGCGAAAATCCTCCCGCTGCAACATCTGCTGCAATGTCACACGGCTGTTCAACCGAATCACATCGGTGAACGTCATTCCACGAAACCACTCCCCATTGAAAACCACTTCCGTCCGCCCCGCATCAAGCACCTTAAATGCCTGCTCTTGATAAGTCCGTGCATTCACCAACACATCCTCATGCGTAAGCTGCGGCCTCGTGACAGAACGCCCGCTAGGGTCCCCAATCATCGCCGTAAAATCACCAATGATCAGCACGGCCTGATGCCCTGCATCCTGAAATTGCCGCAATTTCTGCAGCGTCACGGTATGCCCAAAATGAATATCCGGTGCTGTAGGATCAACACCAAGTTTCACACGCAGAGAACGCCCGGTAGAAAGCTTTTTTTTCAATTCCGCACGGCTAAGAACTTCCGCACATCCCCCACACAGTAAATCAAGTGATTCGTCAGAACTCATGCCCTTAGCGATTCTTATTCAAAACTTCCCGCACTTCCTCAATCGTCAAAGGTGGTGCCGTAGGATGCTCTGCATCAATTGCCGCCTGCGCTTTTCCACGCCCCAAAAAACTTCGCGTACTCGCGGCTTTCCCATCCTGCGACGCCTGACGTTCCGCATCCGGTGCCATCCGCGTATCCACGCTACGCGAGGAAAAAGCTTTGTCATGCAAAACATACTTCGTCAGCTCTCGCCCCGCCTTCGTCTCATAGACTTTTTGGCCAAACCACGGATTGCGAATACCAAGAAACGAGCGCGTACGAAATTCGGAGGTGCGGGCGGATTTTACTCCCGAAAATTCGCCGGTTTTGTAAGTGGAAGGTGAAAATTCGTCCGTCTTATATTGCTTCATTTCCACCGTGAATGCCTTAGCGCGATCCACATTGATGATGCGATTGATCATGGTTTGATCTTGTTCTTGCGCCATCGCGGCAGACGCAAAGAGGATTGCCAGCAAAGCAAGACGATTTAGCATAGAACATCAATACCTGAGCCACGCCTCCCCTGCAACCTTGGTGCCATGATCCCTTCCGAAAAAAATCCATTCCCACCTCCCCGCGTTGCGGCGATCATCGCAACCCACCGCCGTGACGAAGAATTGCAACGCCTCCTCGACGGCCTCGCCCTCAGCACGGTGCCCATGACCGCCGGTGCCTATGTTGCAGATAATGCTAATTCACCGGAAACGCAGGCACTTTGCGCCGCAGCACCATTACCCTGCGTATGGATAGGGCGCACAGAAAACAATGGCCCGGGTGCCGCATGGAATACTGCCATTTCCAAAGCTCTGGAAGACCCGAACGTTACGCATCTTCTCGTTTTGGATGACGATATTGTCCTGCCCCCCGACGCACTCGCCGCACTTATGAAGGCGCTCACTCGCACCAACTCTGCGGCTGCTGCACCGCTTTTATTTGACGACCACAATCGCCTTTGGGGATTTCCCGAGCCCGTGGACAAGCCCCTACGCGAAGCTATTCGCCGCGTCCATACACCCGAAGAATGTGCTGCCGTTTTCGGAGAAAGGGCCTACCCATTTTTCTGGGCCACCGGTGCGTGTATGCTGTACACGCGTGAAGCCTTTGCGAAAGTCGGCTTTTTCCGTGAAGACTTTTGGATGCTAGGGGAAGACCTCGATTTTTCCATGCGCGTTGCCGCCGCCGGTGGAGGAGTGTTCACCGCCCAAGCCGCCGTCTCGCATCTCCCTCCCCCGCACCGCTCGCGAACCGCCCCATCCGCCAATCGCAATAAGTTTCTCGCCCTCCTGCAAAACCTCTCTTTCCTCGCCTTTCACTCCCCGCACAGTGCCCATTTGCGGCATTATCTTCTTGGAAATTTTCGCCGCTATTTACGCACCGAAGGCTACCGGCTCGGTAACATGCACGATATGACGCAAGCATTTTGGCATGGTGCCGTGCGCGGACAACCCGCCGGAACAGCCTCCGGCTTCAAACTCCGTGCCCGC
>JAJTYZ010000020.1 GCA_021463515.1 Chthoniobacterales bacterium
AATGGCGTCCCAGTCGGCTTCACCGGAATAACCTTGCGATCGCGTACGCCCGTGAACTGTAAGGCGACGAATTCCTGCATCTTCGAGGCGGCGGGCGTTGTCCGTGGCGTTGATGCTTGCCTCATCCCAGCCCAGGCGAATTTTTGCCGTGACAGGCACCGGTGCAGCCGCACGAATGACGGCTGTTGCAATTGCCGCGAGCATTTTTCTATCGCGAAGCAAGGATGAACCGCCATTTTTACAGACGACTTTATTCACGGGGCATCCGAAATTGAGGTCAATAAAATCGGGTCGCACCCATTCGATCACAGCCGCTGCTCCGCGTGCGAGATGGTCGGGATCAGCCCCGAAAAGTTGGACGCCAAGGGGACGTTCTTCGGGGAGAAACTCGACATAGTGCGCCGTGCGTTCGTTGCGGTGCAAAATTCCCTCGGCAGAAACAAACTCCGTGGTGAGAATATCCACCCCTCGTTTTTTACAAATGCGACGAAAGACCGAGTTGGTCACACCTGCCATCGGCGCGAGAAAAAGCACAGGATGCTCCGGGCGGCGGCTGAATCCGATCTCGTTGGCGTAGGCGCTCATGGCGCAGGATTAAGCGGCAGGATGCGGGCTCTCCGCATTCCCTAAGAGTGCGCTGACTTCGCGTTGTACCTCGGGTACTTGGTCAAGGCTGAGGTGCGGATTGGGAATGAGAAAAGTTTCACCGGTTTGCGCTCGCTCATAAATCAGGATGTCGGCCTCGGTACTTTCCATCGGCTTGAGAATGCGTTTGCGTTCGAGCATAAGTGCTAGGATGTAGCGGGCGTTTTTGGTGGTATCGGCATTTTCTTCGATGAGCCGACGTAACGTGCTTTCGGCATCTTGCTTTGCCAGCGGCTCGAGGGGAGGGGGTGGAGGCATTTCAAATTTGGATCGCCAAAATGAAAACGGAACGGGTTCTTCGGGGCGATTGTTCCAAACTTCCTCCGTGACATCTTCGCGGCGAAAGCCTGCACCCTCGCGATAAAGTGCCGTATAAAAAAATTCGTCTTCCTGGAATGGATGTTGCGAGACGGTGCAGATGTCGGAGCGTTTGCGGATTTCCCAGTCTTGTTGCATGGCGAGTTAGCTCAGGATATTCGGAACTTCGCGATTTGTCGTGCGCATCCAAATCATGAGAATTCCGATGCCACCGAAAATAACCACGGGTGCCCACGCAGCGATCTCGGGGTCAATGCGATGACCTTTTCCCAGCGCGAGAAAAATACTGCTGGTAAAAGCCATGAGAAAGAAAAGCCCCATCGCCATGGTGATGCTGCCCATGAGTCCGCGGCGTGAGTACACAATGCCAAGAGGCCCCGCGATCAAGATGGCCACAAACGCTCCCCAGGGCAGTGCCCAACGATAGGCGAGTTGCGTGCGGTACGGCGCCAGGCGTGCCGGCGTAAAATGGGCGTTGTTGACGAGGTATTCACGAAGTTCGGGAACGGACAGTAAATTGGGGTCCAGCACCGAGCTGCTAATCCGCCAGGGTGTTTCAGAAAAATTTCGCAATTTGAGGAGTTCAAAATAGCGCCAGTCTTTCACATCTCCCTCGGGAGTGAAATCTACCACCTTCCCCGATTCGAGTCGCCATGTTTTCGTTTCATGATCGTAGGAAGCATCCGCCGCATAGTAGTTGCGCAAGAGATTGCCTTTCGCATCTTCCTGAATAATCTGCACGCCTTTGAGGCGTTCAATCGCGGGATTGAGGCGCCAGATATGCCAAAATCTTCGGTCTTCGTGGTTGCGATAAAGGTGACCGCGAACCGCTTTGCTATTGAGATCGCGATGCTTGCGCATGTCGCTAAGAATCGCTTTTTTCACCGCCCCCGCATGAGGTGCCGCCGCATAGTTGAGCGCGAGAGCAATGCCTGTGAGCAAAAGGCCGAGAAGAAACAGCGGCATAAGCAAACGAATCACACTGCGCCCGGCGCAGAGCATGGAAATGATTTCGTTGCGGCGCGACATTTGCGTAAGAGCGTATAGCGTGGATAAAAGGAGGCCGACTGGCAGACTGAGAAGAATAATTTCCGGGGCGCGGTAAATATAAAATTCGGCAATAACGGAAAGCGGAGCTTTGTTATCAATGAAAGACGGTGCATTCTCGCTAAGGTCAAACACCAGCCACACAGCCACAAACCCCAACACGCAATAAAGCAATGGCAGGAGAACGCGGATGAATATGTATCGGTCGAGAATTTGCATCGGATGCGAGCAGCGTGGCGTTGGCCGCGTGAGCGCGATTTGGCGTACGATTATCCCGCATCCGGCCCGTGTCATCAATGCGATTTCCCGAAATGAGGACGTGGTGATTCGGGAAATGTGTCTTCGAGCGAGGAATTCACGGGACAGACAGGACATAGGGGACAGACGGGACATCGCGAATCTAGGGGGCATCAGTGTCTCGCCTGTGATTGTAAGCCAAATCCAACTCCTATGATCACGCTCACTTCCGAAGAACCTGCAGAGGCGAGTCCTTCCGCTCGCATGACGCAAATTTTTTCACCAGGAGGGTTGTTGTCTGCGTCGGATAATTATGAGTTTCGCCCGCAACAGCTTTGCATGGCGCAGCGGATTGCGGAGACATTGGCTGCAAGCGGACATCTCGTGGCGGAGGCCGGGACAGGCACGGGTAAATCGTTGGCTTACCTGATTCCTGCTGTCCTTGCGGCGGTTGAAAACGGACGCAAGGCGATCATTTCTACCCACACGATCAATCTGCAGGAGCAGCTTCTTTACAAAGATATTCCCCTTGTCGCCAAAATTCTTCCCATCGAGTTTGATGCCGCATTGCTGAAAGGACGTCAAAATTATCTGTGTCAGCATCGTCTGCACAAAGCTTTGGAAAATCGCGGCGATCTTTTTACCGAGTCCGAGACGAACGCGTTGCTATGGCTTCTCGAATGGAGCAACCAAACGCAAGATGGATCGAAACCGGACAAGATTGATAATGCCGTTTGGAGTTTGGTTTGTAGCGAGCCGGGAATTTGTACGCAGCGTACTTGCGGTGGGAAAAATGGATCGCGTTGTTTTTATTGGCAAGCGCGGCGTCGCATCGAGAACGCGCATGTCGTGGTGCTCAATCACAGTTTGCTTTTTTCGATGTTGGCGGTGCAAAACGACGCCACAAATGTTGGTGCCGATTACCTTTTTCCCAAGGATTTTCTCATCATTGATGAAGCCCACACGATTGAAGGACTCGCGGCAAAACATCTCGGCGTACATCTCAACCAATCGGAGTTGCGGTCTCTGCTCAACAGACTTTGGAATCCCAAAACAAACAAAGGTCTCCTCGCGGCGCGGACAGCCAAAGCGGAAAGAGGTGCCATTGCCTCGGCTCTCGAGGAGTCGGATAAGTTTTTTCAAGCATTGGCCGGGGTCTGCAATTTCTCCAAAAGCAACGAGGTGCGCTTGCGCCAACCCCTCCAACTTCCCGGCGATCTTGAGTTTCGTTTGAAAGCTGTTTCGAAGGTTGTCGAAGATGTCGCCGTGCATGCCCATGAGGATTTGCGGGCCGAAATGAAGGACTGTTCTTTGCGCCTGCTCGATTTTGCCGCAGGGATTCCGATGTTTTCTGAGCAGCGGGAGAAAGAAAGCGTTTACTGGGTGTCGAGCTTTGGGGCAAAAAACCAATTTATCACCGCGCATATTACGCCGATTGATTTGGCGACGGAGCTTCGGCGGCTGCTTTTCCGTGAAGAATCAACATCGGTTTTGACGAGTGCGACATTATCTATCGGGAGTCCGGATTTGGAGTATTTTCGCGACCGTGTGGGGGCATCGGATGCGGAGGCCATTCAAATTGGAAGCCCTTTTGATTATGCACGGCAGATGAAAATTCTCGTCGTTCGGAATATGCCGGAACCGCAAGCCGCAGATTTCGATGACGCGCTTCAGCGGGGAATTGCGCATTTTTCCGATAAGACCGAGGGACATGCTTTTGTTCTTTTTACGAGCAAGCGCCGCATGCTAAGCCTCGCGGAGAAAATGGATTTTCATTTTGCCACACGAGGCTGGCCCCTGATTGTGCAGGATGGCGGATTGTCGAGGCATGAGATGATCGAAAAGTTTCGGAGCAAGCATCATTCGGTGCTTTTCGGTTTGGATAGTTTTTGGAGTGGGGTGGATGTCCCAGGCGATGCGCTCCGCAATGTCATGATCACCCAACTTCCCTTTGCCGCTCCCGATCAACCGCTCATCGAAGCACGCAATGAGCAAATAAAAGCGCAGGGTGGTTCGCCCTTTTACGATTTCACAATTCCCGAGGCCATCCTCAAATTACGGCAGGGTGTGGGCCGCCTCATCCGCTCGACAGGAGATCAAGGAATCGTTGTTCTGTTCGATAGTCGGTTGGTGAAAAAAAATTACGGGCGAATTTTTATGAAAGCTCTGCCGGAAGAATGTCCGGTGGAATTTGTGGATTTATGACATCCGACACCGCACTCCCACAGCACCATCTTCCCGCAGGGGGGCGTTTGCTTTTGGCGGTGGCTGTGATGTTTGCGATGTTGATGCCATGGTGGATGGCTCGACAACGAGCGACGCAATCGTTCCCGGGATTCCTTATCCCCACCATGACGCCGCATGAGGATGAAGCGGTGATTTTTGAAAAAACAACGATCAATCCTGCGAGTACTTTGGCGAAGGCGCATTCTGCAACGCTGGTAGAAATGCCGGATGGTTCCTTGGTTGCTGCGTGGTATGCGGGGAGCGGTGAAGGTGCGCCTGATGTGGGTATTTATGTGACGGGGCATTTGCCGGGTGGTGTGTGGTCCGAACCGCACTTGGCAATTTCTCGTGAGCGTGTGATGCACGATTTAAATCGGCATGTTTTGGCACTGGGGAATCCAGTGTTGGTAGCGGATAAGGATGGCCGCCTTGGACTGCTCTTCGTTTCGATTTGTGCAGGGCGTTGGTCGGGCAGTTCGCTCAATATCACATGGTCGCCGGATGGAGGAAGGTCGTGGGGAGCGGTGACAAAATTGGTGCTTAATCCCTTTGTCAATTTGAGTGCGCTACCAAGAAATCCACCTGTGACATTGGTGGGTGGTGGATGGGCGGTGCCGATTTATCAAGAGTTCATGGGATTGTTTCCGGAAGTTCTTTGGTTGCAGCCGCACGACGGCGCGTTCGTTGCCGCCGTCTCGCGCATGGCCGGAGGCATGTCTGCGTTTCAACCGGCCATTATTCCCCTTTCGACACGCCGCGCCGTAGGCCTGCTGCGTGATGCCAAAGCGGAGAGGGAAAAAATGCAAGTGATGTGGACGGAGGATGGCGGGCAGAGCTGGTCGGTGCCGATAGATGCGGGATTGCCCAATCCCAATTCCGGTGTGTGTGCCGTGCGATTGGCTGATGGTCGTTTGTTGTGTGCGTTCAATGATGTGTCGCCGGGGAAACGAGAAAATCTACGTCTTGCCGTGTCGCGTGATGAAGGCCGTACTTGGCAACGTGTGGCGACTTTGGAAGAACAAGCCGGGCAGGAGTTTTCGTATCCTTTTATGATTGTCGGGAAGGATGGACGGGTGCGGATGGTTTATTCTGCGCGGGGAACGCAGATTCGTTATGCCGAGTTTAATTTGGCGTGGATTGATCGACAGGAATTGGGGATCGAGCGATGAAAGATACGGTTTTTTACTGGTCGGCTTTCACGCCCTTGTTGCTTCTCACGTGGGTGTTTCAGCACATTCCCGGGCTGCGCCGTTGGTGGGGGCTTGCGGCGGCCACGATGTTGGCCGTGTTGGTAACGGGGGTTGTTTTGCTTCCGTGGATGCCGGCACCGTTGCCTTGGTGGTCGGCGAGTCTTAGTGCGGATTTCAGCATTGTGATGGCGGCCTTGATGTTGATAGCCATTTTACAACGCGCTTCCGGGTGTACGTTTTTGACGCGATGCGAATGGCAGACCGCTTGGATTTTCGGAGCCTGTGCCGCCGTGGTGCTTTACTCCAGTGCCTTTGGCGTAGGCCCGCAAAACTTCGATGCCTATGCCCTTGGATGGCCGTGGCTGTTTTGGCGTGAATCGTTGTGGCTCTTCGGGTCGTGTGCTCTTGTTGCCGCTTTCCTCACGTGGCGCGGCAACCGTTTTGGCTATCTCCTACTCCTCGCCGTCGCAGCTCATATTGGGCGATTTCAGGAATCAGAAAACTTTTGGGATTACATCGTGGACCCGCTTTATGCTGCCGTTTCTTTGATGGCGGTTTTTTGGATTTTAGGCAGCCGTGTTTTTCGACGCGCTTCTTCTCGGCCATGAAATTTTTCACGCGATTATTGCTAGGTGTTCTCGTTGTAGTCGGCGTTGGATGTACGCGAACCCCGCGTGCGGATTTAATTTTTATCAATGGTGCCGAACCGGAGACGCTGGACCCCGCGCTTATTACGGGTCAGCCCGAAGGCCGCGTGGCAAATGCGCTTTTCGAGGGGTTGCTTGCTTTTGATGAATCGGGTCAACCTCAACCCGGAGCCGCCGAACGTTGGGAGGTTTCGGAGGATGGGCGGATTTACACGTTTCATTTGCGCCAAGGGCTTATGTGGAGCGATGGCACGCCCTTAACGGCCCACGATTTTGTAGCCTCGTGGCAGCGAACTCTTGAACCGGCGACGGCCTCGGAATATGCCTATCAACTCCATTACATCAAAAACGCCAAAGATTTTAACGAAGGAAAAATCACCGATTTTGCGCAGGTAGGCGTTTCGGTGCCGGACGATCACACCTTACGCGTCGAATTGGAAAATCCGACGCCTTTTTTTCCCGACTTATGCGCCTTTGTCACGTTGTTGCCGGTACCTTTGCACATCGTGAAAAAATATGGCGACGACTGGATTAAAGCAGGGAACTTGGTTGGCAATGGTGCCTACGTTCTTGACGCCTGGCGCATCAACGATCGCCTTCGCTTGCGGAAAAATCCCCGCTATTGGAATGCCGATCATGTGACGTTGGAAACCGTGGATATTTTACCGGTGAGCAAAGGCAATACGGCGTTTAATCTTTATGCGTCCGGTCAAGCAGACCTCATGATGGACAAGGGGCTTGTACCTCCGGCGTTGCTGGGTGAAATCAAAAAGCGCCGTGATTTTCATGCCTCCCCATTTTTGGGAACGTATTTTCTTCGTTTCAATTGTGCCCGTGCGCCTTTTAACGATGGGCGTGTGCGGCAAGCGTTTGCTCTTGCGGTGGATAAAGCGTCCATCGTCGAGCGCATCACGCAAGCAGGAGAACTTCCTGCCGAGGGATTTGTTCCACCGGGTGCCGGAGGCTACGAAGGGTATCGTGGGCCAACACACGATGCGGTGGAGGCACAACGCTTGTTGGCAGAGGCGGGATTTCCCGGCGGCGAGGGTTTTCCGATGGTGACCTATCTTTATAGTGAGGGAGAAATGAATGAGGCTATTGCCATCGAATTGCAAAGCATGTGGCGGCGTATCTTGGGCGTGAATGTGCAGTTGTTGCGCCAGGAATGGAAAGTTTATCTGCGCTCGTTAAGCACGCTCGATTATGACATCGCCCGCTCCAGTTGGGTGGGGGATTATCCCGACCCCAACACCTTCCTCGATATGTTTGTCACCGAGGGCGGTAACAATCGTACGGGTTGGAGTAATGCCCACTATGATCGCCTCATTGCTCAAGCTGCTACGGAAACTGACCGTACGAAGCGATTTGATTTATTGCACGACGCGGAAAAAATTCTCGTGGATGCGCAAATGCCTGTAAGCCCCATTTTTTTCTATGTCGGCATTCAGATTTACGATGATGAGAAGCTTGGTGGTATTAAAGGCAATGTCCTTGACGAACACCCGCTCAAGTCCATGTACCGGCGGGATTCTCGGCAAATGAAAAAATGACATCATTGAACTCGCCGTGTGGCAGGAACAGGAGCATATTTTCCCCGCATCGCATGGTTCATTCGCGTCTGACATTCCTACTGGTTGCGTTCCTCTGCGGAGCGGTATGGTCGCGTGCTTCGGATTCCCAGCCCACAGACCGAGACATTGAAGTGCGTTTTGTTCCCCCGGGTGATGAAGGCACGGTGAGCATGGGGATTTATAGCACTTCGGGAAAACTTGTACGCGTGCTGGCCGATGAATGGCCGCTGACTCGCTTTCGGGTCGGCCGAGATGCCTTGTCCACGACGTGGAATGGAGAGGATTCCGAGGGAATGCCGGTTGCGGCAGGCGCGTATTCTGTGCGGGGATTCGTTGTCGGTAAGGTGGAGGTACTCGGGGAAGCGTTTCATTTTAATGACTGGATTGACGATGCGGATTCGCCACGGCTGACGACGATAAGTGCACAGCAGCTTTTGTCCGGTGGGGACATATTACTGGCTGTTTGGTTGGCGGGAGGGAATAGGATGTTGGTGCGGTATTC
>JAJTYZ010000021.1 GCA_021463515.1 Chthoniobacterales bacterium
CGTCGGTAAGTGCCTGACGCAATTCCGGGCTCGCTTCGTCATACACCGTTCCCGGGTGAAGCGGTTGCGCGACATTTTGGGGCGCGACAGCTAAAAAAATGACATGATTGTTTCGCAGGGTAAATAGATAGGCGTAGCGGCTGCTATGTTCTGCGGCGGTGGTGGAGTGTGAGATTTTTTGAATAGTGAGAAGCCGACGCAAAATCATTTCATAATAGGGCGTTGCTACGTCCTCGGAGGTTCCTTTGAGTACGGCAATATCGTTGGCATCAAACACGGCAGCGGCGGCTTTACTCGTGTGTAAAAGATGCTGCTTCTCGGTTTGCAGTGTTTTGCGTCCGTTATGTTGCGCTGCAAGAATGGCACCAGCGAGAAGCAGGACAATAATGGCATATTCAAGCAATGCCCATTGACCCCACGTGCGACGTGTTTCGCGTTGCCGCGCAACATAAGCCGTGCGCAGTAACACGGCGGCGGCGGCTACAGCGGGGACGAGTGAGAACCGTGCTAGGAACGAAGGTGCGCCGAGGGCATAGAGCAGCCAAAATCCGAGGAATCCCACAAACAATGTGATGCTTGCGAGTCGAATCCAGCGTGTGCCAGGCTCGGCACCGGAAGCGGTGACAGCGAGTGACAGAGCGGCCAGAAATGTTCCAAAGGAATGTTGGGTAAAGACGAGGCGCGGATAGATACCATGATGAAAATCGCCCGTCGCACCTCGTGCAAATAACCCAAAAATGGCAATACCAAGCACCCCTATGCCAATGCCCATGAGAATATAGAGCCATGGCCGCGGATGAAAGCGGTGCTCTATAGCCCGTCGCCCAAATTCCGTCCATGCGACGATGGCTAAGAGAGCGAGCAACGATCCGAGAAGATCGTTGGACTGACGGATTCCATGGGCGGCATTGTAAAGCGCATACCATTCCAGCAACGCCGAGGCAATTCCTGCGGTGCAAAATCGCCGCCATCCGAAACCGCGTCCGTCCAACCTTGCCAAGCGCAATCCCGAAAGCCCTAAACACGCATAGGCGGTGCCAAGAATAAAGGGGACAATTTCGGCGAACATGAGATTAGGGAGTATTGGGCTCGGTGTTTTTTACGGAACTAATGAACTCCCGAACAGCCTTTGATAACGGCGTGGCGAGGTTAGTGCGAGCAATCGCGAATTTTGGACGGAACCACGGATAAAGCCCGACAAGATCGTGGAGCACGAGAATTTGTCCGTCGCATCCTTCACCGCTGCCAATGCCGATGGTGGGAATGTCTAAGGTCTGAGAAATGTCTCGCGCAAGTTCTGGAATCACGATTTCCAGAACGACAGCAAAGGCACCGGCTTGCTGGACAGTCGCCGCGTCACGGCGAAGTGCTTGTGCTTCGCTTGCAGAACGCCCTTTGATTTTATAGCCCCCTTCTTCACGGATTTTTTGGGGCAACATTCCGAGGTGGGCCAGCACGGGAATGTTGGCCTGGGTAAGGGCGCGGATGTGCGGTGCAATTTCTGCGCCACCCTCTAATTTAACACCGTCGGCACCGGCGGCCAAGACGTCGCGTGCACTGGCGAGTGCTTGAGACGGCGTTTGGTAAGTTCCGATGGGGAGATCGGTGATGACGGGTGCCTTTTTAGTTCCACGAGCGACGGCACCGGTGTGCCGAATCATATCGGCAAGCGTGACGGAAGTGGTGTCAGGATAGCCAAGCACAACCATCCCGAGCGAATCCCCGACGAGAATGAGATCAATCCCTGCCTCATCCACCAACCGTGCTGTCGGATAATCATAGGCGGTGAGGGCGGCAACTTTTCCATCGGATTTCTTAATGCCGCGAAATTGGGCGTTTAGGGAATTCGTAGGCATACGGTTGTTGAGGAATTGTGCCTTGATCGTCTGCTGCGGCAAGCTTGCGTGTGATTTTGTGGCTTACCAATCACGCCTCCAAAGCCGCACGGCGGGCAGCAGCGGGAGTCGAGAAAGTTGCTGTTCAACGGATTCTACATGTCCGGGAAGAATGAGATGGGGGTGTAAATCCGCAAGAGGTTGCATGACGAAACGACGTTGTGATGCGCGGGGATGGGGGAGGAGAACAGGGCCTTCGCAGATTTGCAAGTTGCCCATGTAGAGAATGTCGAGATCAAGCGGGCGAGGCCGATTTCGAAGAGGAGCGTCATCTCGCCCCAGTCGCCGTTCTTGTTCGCGAAGTTTTTCCCAAAGGATGGTGAGATCAAGGAAGGTTTGGATTTCAACCACCGCATTGAGAAATGGTGGGGTGCCCGGGGCGCAATCCATGGGATCGGTTTCGTACGCGGGGGAAATGAGGGCACTCATGGCGCCTTGATGTAATGTGAGTAAAAAATCTCGCCCGACACGTAAGTTTGCGAGGCGGTCACCGAGGTTGGAGCCGAGAGCCACGCCGGTTTTCATGAGGGGATTATTTTATCGCTCAGGGCCAAGCTGCGTGCCGCGTGATGGTCGGAGAAAGGAATTATTCCTCGTGAAAACGTTTGGCAACGAGGCCTTCGATCTCACGGAGAAATTCCGCAGCGTCAGGACCTGTGGCGGTAATTTTTAATTTGGTGCCATTTCCTGCAGCCAACATCATCAGGCCCATGATGCTCTTGCCATTGACTTCCTCGCCGTCCTTTTCCACCCAGATATCGGATTTAAAGCGGTTGGAGGTTTTAACGAACATGGCCGCCGGGCGGGCATGGAGTCCATAGCGGTTGAGAATCACGACTTCGCGTGTGAGACGCTCCCCTCCCGAGGCTGGCTTTTTGGTAAGAATTCCCATGAGGATTACGGCTTAACTTCCATCACTTTTATGAGTCGTTGGTTAAATTCTAATGCGCTGTTTGTGCCTTGTGATTTTAGTTTTTGATCGAGTGCCGCTACTTCGACAAGTCGTCCGAGGTCTCTTCCCGAACGAACAGGAATAGTAACGTGAGGAATGGAAATGCCAAGAATTTCGTACGTTTCTTGTTGGAGACCGTGACGGTCAAATTCTTCCATATCGCGGTAATCACGAAGGGTGACGACGAGATCCAGCTTTTTTTCAATGCGTGTGCTACGAATTCCGAAGATCGAGGCGACGTTAATGATTCCGAGGCCGCGCACTTCCATGTGGAACCGCGTGAGTGCTGCAGAGGTGCCGATGAGCTCATGGCCTTCGAAGACGCGAAAGCGGGTGATGTCATCGCTGACCAAACTATATCCACGCTCGAGAAGGCTGAGTACACATTCGCTTTTTCCGATGCCGCTGGCACCGCGGATGAAAGTTCCAATGCCGAAAATATCCACCATGCTTCCGTGTTCACTGCGGCGGGGCGCAAATTCCAATTCGAGAGCAATCGTCGCGGCGTTAATAAATTTCATCGTCAGCCGTGGTGTGCGAAAAATCGGAACACCGGCATCTTCTCCGAGTTTTGCAATGAGTGCGGGGATACTGCTCTTTGACTTACGTAGAGAGGATGATTTCGCCTGACGTGCAATGACGAGCCCTGGAATAGTGGATCGAAAAAGTCGGCGGAGGCGTTTTTCGCCATCCGCTTCGGGAAGACTTTGGAGATAGCTGAGTTCTGCGCCACCAAGTACCTGAATTCGCTTCGGGGCAAAATAAGTGTAAAAGCCGGAGAGTGCGAGACCCGGGCGATTCACCGTCGCTTCACGTATGAGGCGATCGAGCCCCCGCTCCCCGCCGATGAGTTCCATCTCGAGTTCGTCAGCGTGTGCTTGGTAAAAACTGCCAATGCTCACGGGTTTACTGGAGGTCGAGGCAGGCATGGTTTGAGATTACATTTGGAAACTTTCGCCGAGATAGAGTTTGCGACTCACCGGGTCATCGAGAAGAAAATCTTTGGTTCCTTCGCTTTCAACGCGGCCTTCGTAAATGAGGTAGGCGCGGTCCACAATGGAGAGTGTTTCGCGAACATTGTGGTCGGTGATGAGAATGGCGAGGCCGGACTCACGGAGGTTGGTGACAATCTGCTGTACGTCATAGACAGCAATGGGGTCCACGCCGCTAAAGGGTTCATCAAGCATGAGGAGCGAGGGACTGGTAACGAGCGAACGAGCAATGGTGAGGCGACGCTTTTCACCGCCGCTGAG
>JAJTYZ010000022.1 GCA_021463515.1 Chthoniobacterales bacterium
ATCTCATTCCTTGGTGCCACCACCGCCTCCGCCGACGTGAAAGTCGGCATCGTGGATATGAACAAAGTGTTCACGAGCTATTACAAAACAAAGGATGCCGAAGGGCGGCTAAATGAAGCCCGTACTCAGGCTAAGACAGATTTGGATGGCCGCCTCGAAACGCTTAAGGCCGGCATGGAAGCCATCAACAAGCTCGAAGCCGACTCCAAGAAACCCGAGTTGGCCGCCGACAAAAAGGAGGCCGTCATCAAACAACGTGATGAAAAAGTTGCTGAAGTTCGCAATCTTGATCGCGAAATCGGGGAGTTCCGCCAAACCCGCGAACGTCAGCTCCAAGAGCAATTCATGCGGATGCGCGGGGATATTGTTCAAGACATTCTCAAAGTCGTGGAAGCTCGCGTCAAAGCGGAAGGCTTTGACCTTGTTCTCGATAAATCCGGTCAGGGGATCAGCCAAGTACCTGTGGTTCTCTTCTCCGCACCGTCCATGGAATTCAGCGATAGCGTCATTAGCGAGCTGAACAAAACGGCACCGAAGAAATAATCTTCTGCTCGCACAACCAGTGCAAGGCGTCGTGATGCTGACTGTCGCCGAGATTGCAGCCTCCGTGGGTGGAGATTTTCCACCGGAGGCTGCGGCCATTTTTATCAAAGGCCCCGCCACTCTCGCTGCGGCTCAACCCGGCGAAATATCCTTCTTTTCGCACCCACGCTACGCTTCCGACTTACGCGAGACTCAAGCGACAGCGGTTCTGGTGACACGAGATTTTACGGGTGAAACACCGGCGGCTTGCATCCGCGTGGACAACCCTTCTTCGGCTTTCACCAAAGTCACGGAAAAGTTTTGCCCTGCTCCTGAAATTCCACCACCGGGTATTCATCTCAGTGCCATCATTGCACCGAGTGCTCAAATTGCTCCTGACGCCTGCATACAAGCTCAGGCGGTGATTGAGGATGGCGTTAGCATTGGCGCACGCTCAATTATTGGTGCGGGTGTTTTTCTCGGACGAGGAGTCATTATTGGGGCCGATTGTCTATTACATCCACGCGCTGTGGTACGTGAAAACTGCGTGCTCGGTGATCGCGTGATTCTGCATAGCGGCGCGGTGATCGGCGGAGATGGCTTTGGCTACGATACGCGAGAAGGAAGGCATCATAAAATTCCGCAGATGGGCAATGTCGTTATCGAAAACGACGTGGAAATCGGCGCAAACTCCACCATTGATCGCGCACGTTTTGGACGCACCGTCATTGGCGAGGGAACCAAGATAGATAATCTCGTCATGATCGCCCACAACGTCGTTATCGGAAAGCACTGCATCATCTGCGCTCAGGTAGGCATTTCGGGGAGTACGGAGATCGGCGATTATGTCATTCTCGCAGGCCAAGCCGGCATCGTCGGTCACATCGAAATCGGCTCCGGTGTCATCATTGGTGCCCAAAGCGGCGTGAGTAATGACGTCGAGCCCAAGGCGCGTCTCGTGGGCAGTCCGCCACGCCCCATCGGCGAATGGAAGCGAACCGTTGTGCGCATCGACCGCCTTCCTGATCTTTACGAGCGCGTCAAAAAACTCGAAACCCGCGCCGGTTAACATGCCGCTGCTCATTCTTTCCACTTTTCCCGATGTCGAAAGTGCGGCGGCGATTGTACGCACACTCGTTGAAGAAAAACTCATCGCTTGCGGAAATATTTTTCCAGCCGTTCGTTCCATCTACGCGTGGCAAGGAAAAATTGAAGACGCCGCAGAAGTTGTGGTGTTGCTAAAAACGAGTCCTGCACTTTACGCAAAATTAGAAAAGCGCCTTACAAAACTTCATCCCTACGAGGTCCCGGAAATTATCGCCTGGGAGTCAGGTGCAGCCTCTAAGCCTTATACCGCATGGATTGCGGAAGCCACGGGAGAATCCTAATCTGCCCGCGTGACAATCCTCGACCGCATCCTTCCCGACGTTCGCCGTGAGCTTGACGCTGCACGTCGTACCGTGCCGTTGATGGAGATAAAATCCCGTGCTCACGCAGCAAGTCCACCGCGTGATTTTGCGGCTGCGCTCAGCGCGTCGGGCTTCGGGCTTATTGCAGAAATAAAACACCGCTCCCCCAGCATGGGCACTATGCGATTAGAAAATGTGGAAGCGGCGGCGTCCGCCTATGAAGCCTCGCCCCTTGTTCGTGCCGTTTCCGTGCTGACCAATGAAACGCATTTTGGAACGAGCCTCGACGATCTTGCGGCGATTGCTGCGACTTCCTCCAAGCCTATTTTGCGCAAAGATTTTATTCTCGATCCTTACCAAATCTATGCCGCTCGTGCGGCAGGAGCCGATGCGGTGCTCCTCATGGCCAATGTACTTTCTTCTGCGCAAATGGTGGAACTTTATAAATTGGTGCACGATCTCGGAATGGAAGCACTTTTTGAAATTCATGAGCACCGGGAAATTGCCATCCTTCCTACGAACGCTCGAGTCATAGGCATCAATAGCCGAAAATTTAAGTCTCAAACTAAACTCGTCGCGGCCGGAGAAAGTTCCGAGCGAGACTTCACGCTTGATTTTACCGCCTTCGATTTGGCGGAGAGTATTCCCGCAGGCAGCATCCGCGTCGCAGAAAGTGGCGTTGCACCGCATACAGTTTCCGAACTAACCCGCCATTTTAACGCCGCACTTGTTGGCACATCGCTTCTGCGCGATCCGCGTGGCGTGGCGGCTTCACTTGAAGATTTCGCTCGGGCACTTGCCGAAAGCACCTCTTAAAGTTCATGCTGGAAAATGGTATGGCTGAAAACGATATTTTACGTAAATCTGCAGAGGCACCCGAAACGCCTTTAGACGTTTCCTTGCGCCCGCCGATGTTTGCAGAATTTGCAGGACAAGGACGCGTTGTCGAACGACTGCAATTAATGGTGGATGCCGCTCGCAAACGAGGTGATGCCTTACAGCACATCCTCCTCTCCGGCCCTCCAGGTCTCGGCAAAACAACACTCGCCCTCATCCTCGGTAACGCCATGGGAGTCGAAGTCAAATGCACCAGCGGCCCTACAATCGAAAAGGCCGGCGACTTAGCCGGACTCCTTACAACACTACCCGAGGGAGCGATTCTTTTTATTGACGAAATTCACCGCCTTCAACCGGCTATCGAAGAATATCTTTATCCGGCGATGGAGGACTTCAAAGTTGATATCATCATAGATCAAGGCCCCAATGCTCGCAGCGTACGACTCAATTTACCGAAATTCACACTCGTGGGTGCCACCACGCGTTCCGGGATGATCAGTGCGCCCTTACGCTCGCGATTTGGAATGACATGTCGGCTCGACTATTATCCTGCCGAAGAGCTCGTCCAAATCGTTGAGCGAAGCGCCGGCCTCCTTGGCGTGGCTATGGATGCCGAGGGAGCGCGGGAAATTGCGAATCGCGCACGAGGTACACCCCGCATTGCCAACAACCTCCTGCAATGGTGTCGCGATTATGCCCAAGTTCGCGCAGAAGGCCGTATTACGGCAGCTTCGGCTTCAGCGGCATTAACGATGCTCGATATTGATGGTGATGGGCTCGACGAAATGGACAAACGCATCCTTGAAACCATCGTCTTCCGCTTCGGCGGCGGCCCTGTCGGCCTAACCTCCCTTGCCGTGGCCATCGGGGAAGATGCCGGAACGCTCGAAGAAGTTCACGAACCCTTTCTCATCATGCACGGCTACCTCCAGCGCACACCTCAAGGCCGAGTCGTGATGCCTGCCGCCTATACAAAAGTCGGTGCTCCCTTGCCTGCTACTAAAGCGACGACAGGCGACTTGTTCGAGTAGCTTCGCAGCCCAGAGAGGACATTGCAAACGCCTCATGACCGTCCAGCCGGAAATAAATTACGAATTAAGAATTACAAATTACGAAAATAATGTATCAAATCCCTTTCGGCTGAGGTTCTGGGGGGAAGGTCAATCTCCAACCGCCGATCATTTTGCGCCCGCTTCGGTCTCAAATGCCTTTCGGCTGAGGTTCTGGGGGGAAGTTCCCAGCGTGTGAGATCACCGATATTGAGTCCTCCTAGTCTCAAATGCC
>JAJTYZ010000023.1 GCA_021463515.1 Chthoniobacterales bacterium
AAGATCAAAAAAATTTCAGATTCGCGTAAAAAAAATTCCTAACGCGGATCAAGCCAAAGAAAATTCCAGTTTTCGGATGTTCCCTTAAAGCAAATGCTCCTGCATCCAGCCTTGATGCCAAAACTTAAATACTCTTTTGTAGGAAGCAAAGAAACGGTAAAAAAACAGATAAAAGCATTTCTTGCCGAAACAGATGTCGATGAACTAATTGACGCATCTGCTATGTACGACATCAACGACCGGATAAAATCTGCCCGGTTATTTGCAGAAATCATGAAGGAGATAGCTGAAGATACTGGCCATGTCTGATCAGAAAAGGTATGGGATTGACCTTAGCTTTGTAACGGTGGAAAAGGTTCCCCTGATGGTCGAAATACCGCAAAAACCAATCCTGAGAAAGGTAGAAAAGGAACTTGATGCTTAGATCATAATGATCAGGTATTAACTTTCAAGACCAGAGTTCAATTAATTAAATTGTTTCACTTAAATGCAATTATATTCATGTCAAACATTAAAGACAAAGTTATTATTATAACAGGTGCCTCTTCCGGAATTGGAGAAGCTACCGCAAAAGAATTAGCGTCAAAAGGAGCTAAAGTGGTACTTGCTGCCCGTCGCGAAGATCGCTTAATAAAGTTACAAAATGAAATACAAACCAGTGGTGGACAAGTAATCTATAAAGTAACGGATGTAAGTTCCAGCAGGCAAATGGAAGAACTTGCAGCATACGCTCTTAAAGAATTTGGGCAGATTGATGTGTTGGTAAATAATGCTGGTATTATGTCACTCTCACCACTTTACCAGGGAAAAGTAGATGAATGGGATAATATGATAGATGTAAATATTAAAGGCACTCTATATGGAATTGCAGCGGTCCTTCCTTATATGAGAGAAAGAAAAGAAGGACATATCATTAACGTTTCTTCAATTGGCGGTTACATAGTATTTGAAATAAGTGCAGTTTACAGCTCCACAAAGTTTGCGATACGGGCTATAACAGAAGGGCTACGCAAAGAAGAAGCGGCTAACAATATTCGAGCAACTATAATTTCACCAGGCTCTGTTTCTACCGAATTGTTAAATCACATTTCCGATCCAGATTTAAAGTCTTCCAGCTCAAAGGATGCGATGGATCCTGTCAGCATTGCTCGGTGTGTTGCATTTGCAATTGAACAACCAGCAGATGTGGCTATCAATGAAATGATTGTTCGTCCAACTGTTGACGTTCTATAGCAGCAGCTAAAACAAAATAGAATAAGATTTGAACGACAGCAATATATACTAACCTAAGCTCTGCAAACAGAGTTCAACATGGGGCATAAATATTATATTGCTATTACTGACGCATTTGCAATGGCAGGCTAGATACACAACATTTCAACAACAAGCCGATGCTTTCAGTGAGCAATCCAGTTCAATGGCACATGAGTCAATAAAGCGGAAAATTTATAAAAAGAAAGCTACCGAAGTAGCTTTCTTTTATCGAGCGCGATTACGAAAGTCATTGGGAGTCAGGCCTTACCTTTTGACATTTTCTATCTTTCGCGTCAACCGCACAACCTTTGCATCCCCCTCCGAACGTTGCCTTTGGCGCCCTCGTCGGAGGCTTTGGCGTGGGGTTTATAATTACGAGTGTGTCGTGCGGGGGCGCACGGCACGACACCCGAGGCGGGCGTGGTACCCTCTCTGGAAATTCCGCCCCTGCCTTATCTTCATGTCCTTCGGGCTTGACCTTTAGGTCTGGGTCGTGGCGGCTATTACGAAAAAAAGAAATAACCGTGGATGCAAGTTGGGCTTGGATGCTGCTCTTGATTTTCTTTTGAGGCCATCCGTTCGTGGCATAAAGTAGGGGCGTGGCGTCTTCCGTGAAATCAGATATTGCTGACGGACTTTCCGGCTTAGTGGAACGTGTGACATTTCATAATGAAGACACGGGGTTTGCGGTGCTGCGGGTGAAGGTTAAAGGCGCTCGGGATTTGGTATCTGTCATTGGCATTGTTGCGGCGGTTTCTCCTGGGGAATGGATCAATGCCGAGGGTCATTGGGAAAACAATCGCGAGCATGGAAAGCAGCTCCGTGCCACGGCGATTCGTTGTCAGGCTCCCAACTCTCGCGAAGGTATTGAGAAGTATCTTGGCAGTGGTCTTATTCGAGGTATTGGTCCTGTTTATGCTAAAAAACTCGTCGAAAAATTCGGCGAATCTATTTTTGATATTATTGAAAAAACATCGGCACGCCTTGAGGAAATTGAGGGCATTGGAGCAGGGCGCCGACGGCAAATTAAAGATGCGTGGGCTGAACAAAAGGTTGTTCGCGATATCATGGTGTTTCTTCATAGCCACGGTATCAGCACCGCTCGCGCCCTTCGTGTTTATAAACTTTATGGCGAAGAGGCCATTGCTCGCGTGCGGGCCAATCCTTACCTGTTGGCTCGTGACATTCCGGGCATTGGATTTAAGTCGGCTGACATTGTCGGTGCCAAACTTGGCTTTGATCATGATTCCATTTTGCGTGCCCGTGGGGGATTGCAGCATGTTTTGTCTCGAGCGATCGCGGAAGGACACACGGCGCTGCCACAGCGTGTTCTTATGGAGGAAGCTGTAAAATTATTGGGAATAAAGGATGACGTTATTCGCAATGCTTTGGAGCGTGAAGTTGCCGATGGCCAGCTTCTCACGGAATCTCTCGAAGGAGAATCCATGGTGTTTCTTCCAGCGCTGCATGCGGCGGAAGTCACGATTGCGCAAACGATACACCGCCTCGCCGGGCAGCCGTCAAACTATCCGCCTATCAATTTTGAACAAGCCCTCACATGGGTGCAAAAGAAAACGGAGAAGGAACTTTCTTCGAGTCAGATCAGTGCCTTGCGCACGGTGCTCAACACACGTATAGCCATCATTACGGGTGGTCCTGGTGTTGGAAAAACAACGCTTCTTGACAGCCTTCTGCGGATTCTTGCGGCAAAGAATGTCCGCTTTCAGCTCTGCGCACCCACGGGCCGTGCGGCCAAGCGATTAGGCGAATCAACGGGCTGCAAGGCTCTCACCATTCATCGCCTGTTGGATTCATCGCCCGAAGGAGGATTCCATCATGGGAAAAAACATCCGCTCAATACCGATCTCGTCGTGGTGGATGAATTTTCGATGGTGGATGTTCCGCTTATGGCGGCATTGTGCCGTGCTTTACCAACGCAAGGCTCCTTAATTTTGGTCGGCGATCCTGATCAATTGCCCAGCGTCGGCTCCGGCACTGTTTTAGCGGATCTCCTTGCCAGCAACATGGTGCCGGCGGTGCGATTGACCGAAATTTTTCGTCAGGCGGAGGCAAGCCATATTGTTCGTGTGGCTCATGAAATTCGAAACGGATGTCTTCCGTCGGCGCCCAACGAAAAGGGCGCGGACTTTGCTTTTCTTCATCGGGAAGAGCCACCCGAGATTGCCGAACTTGTCTTGCGTCTCGTCACCGAAGAAATCCCCAAGCGTCTTCATCTCGATCCTCGACGCGATGTGCAGGTGCTTGCACCGATGCGGCGTGGAAGCTTGGGCATCCGTGAACTTAATGTCGCCCTGCAAAAAGCCCTCAATCCGCCGAGGGAAGATCGTCCGGAAGTTGAGCGTTTCGGAGAAAAATTTCGCGTAGGGGACAAGGTTCTCCAAATCCGCAACAACTATGACAAAAATGTCGTCAACGGCGATATTGGTTGGATTACAGGCGTAGATTCTGCGGCACGGGAGGCGTCTGTGGCGTTTGAGGGGCGTCGCGTTATTTATGATTTTGGCGAGTTGGACGAGCTGGAGCTGGCCTATGCCATTAGCATTCACAAAAGCCAGGGTTCAGAATTTCCGGCCGTTGTCATTCCGTTAGCCATGCAGCATTTTCTCCTCTTGCAACGCAATCTCCTTTACACGGGCGTCACGCGGGGGCGTCAGCTTGTCGTCGTGGTGGGTCAACGCAAAGCTCTGGCCACGGCTGTTCGGCAAAATGACATGCGTCGAAGATTCGGCGGGCTTCTTTGCCGACTTTTATCTTCAAAGAATTCGCCGTGATAAATTTTTTACCTCTAAAATCTGGAGATTACGAGATGGCGTCAGATCATGCGTTGAAGGATTTTTTCCTGCTCGGCTTTAAGTTCCGGTGGAAAGGCCGTGCCAATTTTATCGAAAAATTCGTCATGCGAGCGAATTTGTTCGCTTAAGCCAACGGTATTTTCAGTCATCAATTCTGCGAATTGTTCTTCGGAAAAGTCGAGACCTTCCCAGTGCAGATCTTTGTATTCTGGCACAATGCCGAGAGGGCTTTCCTTGCCGCTTGCTTGGTCGTGGCAGCGGGCAACAATCCATGCAAGGGCTCGCAGATTTTCACCAAATCCGGGCCACAGGAATTTCCCATTTTTGTCTTTGCGGAACCAATTGACGTGAAAAATCCGTGGTTTATTAGCGCCGAATTTTTTACCCATATCGAGCCAATGTTGGAAGTAATCGCCGATGTTATAGCCGCAGAAGGGAAGCATGGCCATCGGGTCACGTCGTAAGGCGCCTACTTTACCTTCGGCAGCGGCGGTTTGTTCGGAGCTTAATGTCGCTCCAACAAATGTCCCGTGTGTCCAATCGCGAGTTTCAAAAACAAGCGGAATGTTATTCATGCGGCGTCCGCCAAAAACGAATGCATCCACGGGCACGCCTTCGGGGTTTTCCCATTCCGGATCAATGCAAGGGCAGTTGCGTGCGGGTGCCGTGAAGCGGGCATTGGGGTGCGAAGACAATTTGCCGCTGCTTGGCGTGGCTTTCATTTTTATCCTGCGTGTTGCCGCTTCGAAATGGAAATGACGGTTCTCCGTTTTTACGCTGACAGAAAAATGAAAATGCCGGCTTCATTTTTGAAAGTTGGCCAAGGGCGCGGCTATCGAATAAAAAATTGCCATGCGGGAATATCATCGGCTTTTGAAGTTGGTTTTGGACGAGGGGCGTTTGCGTGGCGATCGGACGGGAACGGGAACCTATGGGGTGTTTGGGGCGCAGGCGCGATTTGATTTGCGGGCGGGGTTTCCGTTACTGACGACCAAGAAAGTTCATGTGCGGTCCATCATTCATGAGCTGCTGTGGTTTTTACGCGGCGAAACCAATACGCGCACCTTGCGTGAAAATGGGGTGACAATTTGGGATGAGTGGGCAGATGACAATGGGGATTTGGGGCGCGTTTACGGAGCGCAGTGGCGTTCGTGGCGAGGCGCGGATGGACGTGTGACGGATCAAGTGGCCAATGCCGTGCGGCTTATTCGCAGAGACCCCCATAGCCGCCGCATTATGGTATGCGCATGGAATCCGGGCGAACTGGATCAAATGGCCTTGCCTCCGTGTCATGCGCTTTTTCAATTTTACGTGAGCGACGGAGAATTAAGCTGCCAACTTTACCAACGCAGTGCCGACATTTTTCTTGGCGTCCCCTTTAACATCGCGTCGTATGCCTTACTCACGATGATGATGGCGCAAGTGTGTGGTTTACGGGCGCGGGAGTTTGTTCACACCTTTGGGGATTTGCATCTTTACAGCAATCACGTCGAGCAGGCCAAGGAGCAACTGCGGAGAGAATGGCGTCCGTTGCCACGCATGATTTTGAATCCGCAACGGCAGGTGTTGGAAGAATTCGTTTATGAGGATTTTGTCCTCGAAGGTTACGATCCACATCCGGCGATTAAGGCACCGGTGGCCGTATGATTGCGGTAGCGGCGATGGCGGCGAATCGGGTGATTGGTGCCGAGGGGAAAATGCCTTGGCATCTGCCGGAGGATTTGCAGTGGTTTAAGGAACTGACGATGGGAGGAACGCTGCTCATGGGACGGGTGACGTTTGAGTCTATCGGGTGCCCTTTGCCCGGAAGGCGGACGGTGGTGCTGAGTCATCGCGAAGGATTGGTACTTCCCGGAGGCGTGGTGGCCATCAGAAATCTCGCGGCATTGCGCACTTTACCAACGCAGGGTGCCATTTTTGTCGTAGGAGGGGCGGCGGTTTATCAAGCGACATTGCCCTATTGTCGTGAATTGTACCTCACGGAAATTCGACAGGATTATTCGGGAGACCGGATGTTTCCGGCGTTTGAAAACATGTTTCGATTTTCTTCCGTGGTGCGTGAATCACCCGCGTTGCGCATCGTTTGCTATGTCAATGACACGGTTCAACAATTGCCGTTAGATTAGACAAAAGGGAAATCAGCGTTCGCTACGTTGCTGTGTCGGACCCGGGTAGGAATCTTTATACCACAGCACGCCGTGGCGGCGGAGGTTAAAAAGGATAGCGCGGAGGTTGGCGGCTGTCTCCTTGTCATTGAGCAGCATGGGGAGAGGACCAGGGCCGGATCGGGCTGTGGAAATAAGTTTGCGAGCATCGGCAGCAGCCGCTTGAAAATCTTCCGACGCCTTCCCAAATTCGGTAAAACTTTCGCTACCTTGTTTGATGTTGGCGATCGTTTGGCGAACGTCAGAAAGGGATTCCGAGCTCAGTGCGGTGCGATCGAGACGATCGAGAGTTTCATTAAAAGTGGCAACGCCTTTGCGAAGATCGGCAAGCATTTCGCTGCTATTGCGCACGAGGTCTTCAAAGCCGGTTTCACGTCGGCCTTGCACCGTTGTTCCGGGCGGAATGTGTTGGGTGAGGTCCGCCTCGGGGTCCACGAGAACATCCACGAAGCGATTCCCGAGGAGACCGGAACTTCCAATAATGAACTTTGACTGCACAGGCAGCGCGACATCTTCATAGATTTTAAGGTGAACGGCGACGCCTTGCATGGCGGGGAGGACGCGAGGCGGCTCGGAAACGTAACCAATGCGGGCACCACCCAGCAGAACATCAGCACCTTTCAACAGTCCGCTGGCATTGGGAAAATCTACTTGCAAGGGATAAAACTTTTGGAGTCCTTGGCCGAGGCGTCCGAAATAGACAACGGTTGCGGCTACAAGGGCGAGTCCTAGAAGGACAAAAAGTCCGACGCGGGTTTCAATGCGTGAGTCTCGATTCTGCATGCTTAAGGAGCTTCGTGGGAGCGACCCTCTACGAAATCACGAATGACGGGGTCCGTCGAGGTTCGCAATTGATCGCAAGTGCCGTAGAAATAGCATCGCCCCTCGTGCAAGAGTGCCACGTGATCGGCAATGGTGAAAGTGCTTTTCATATCATGGGTCACCACAATCGAGGTAACGCCGAGTTTGCGTTGAAGGCGGCGGATGAGGAGGTCAATACTATCGGCCACGATAGGATCGAGTCCTGCCGTCGGCTCATCGTAAAGCATGAAGCGCGGTTGATTGATGAGAGCGCGGGCCAAGGCCGCGCGTTTGCGCATACCGCCGCTGAGGCTCGCCGGCATTTTAGAAAGGTGCCCGTGCAAACTTACCATTTGCAGGGCGTCGTGAACTTTTTGGGAGATGAAAGCCTCATTGGTTTCACCGCTTTCGCGGAGGGGAAAGGCGACATTATCGGCGACATTCATAGAATCAAAGAGAGCACCATTTTGAAAAAGCATCCCGATGGATTTACGCACGGGTGCCAGCGCACGCTCTTTGAGGCTGGTGATGTTCAGACCATCCACGCAAATGCTGCCTTCGAGGGGACGCATGAGACCAATAAGATGACGTAGAAAAACGCTTTTGCCACCCCCGCTACGCCCGAGGAGAACGAGCGTTTCACCCTCGTAAACTTTCAGGCTAAAGCCTCGAAGAATTTTTTGCCCGGCGAGGGTTTGGACAAGATTGTCCACGGAAATGATTTCTTGATTGTTGTGAGAAGGCATCATTTTGCCGCAGGGAAAAAGATATTCAGTGTCAGCGTGAGGAAAAAATTGATCACGAGAATAAAAAGCGACCCGGCCACAACAGCATCGGTCGTGGCGCGTCCGACGCCCACAGCACCCTCGCGGGCGTTGAGGCCTTTGTGACAGCTGACAAAGACGATAATGACACCGAAGACCACGCCTTTAATAAGCCCCATCGCCACGTCTTTTCCACCTGTGAAGTGGAGCATATTGTAGAGGTAATAGACCTCTGAGACACCGAGGATTTGAGTGGTGACGATATAGCCGGCGAGAATACCAACGACGATGCACTCGGTGACGAGGAGAGGCATGGAAATGACCATGGCGAGGAAGCGCGGGATGACAAGGTAATCCACGGGATGAACGCCAAGAGCGCGTAAGGCGTCGAGTTGCTCCGTGACTTTCATGGTTCCGAGTTCTGCTGACATCGCGGCACCCACGCGGCCCGCCACCATGAGCCCGCAAAGCACGGGGCCGAGTTCACGGAACATTGAGACGCTGACAACGGGCCCCACTGCGGTGTCCATTTGTAATTGATGAAATTGAAAAAATGCCTGTGTGGCAAACACGGCACCCGTGAAACCACCGGTGAGAAGTACGACGAGTTGCGAACGATAGCCAACCTCGAAAATCTGATGAATCACGAGGCGGAGGCGAATGTGTCCACTCAAAATACCGCGAAAAGTTTCTGCGATAAGAAAAGCAAGTTCTCCTAGATAGCGGGAGAAAGAGAGGAGCGTTCCTCCGACATAACGAGCGAGAGCCATGAATCCGGAAGGCTCAGGGTCGGATAACCTGAGTCGCGGAGGCCGACTTGGCCACGGTGTGCGTTTGGCCTACAAAACGTGCCTTCAAACCAATTTTATTAAAGATGCTCTCAATTTCTTGCAGCGAAAGATCGGGGTCGTCCGATTCCAAAAACATCAAATCGTGCAAGGTATCCACCTTGTAACGTAGGCCGGGAATGGCACCGAGTTCCAAATCAAGTCCCATCAACTTATCCGGGGCGCGTAACCCGGCGGCATAGACTTCGAGTTCCGTCATTGCATCAATTTTTACACGAGAGACCCAAGCGGGCAAGGCTCAAGTAGAGGCTTTTTGGGATTTTGAGATTTCGGATTCCCAGAGGCGATTCTCGAGAGCATCGGCAGCGGCCTTAATTTCCGCCTGCTTTTTACTTTGGCCCGAGCCTCGCCCAAGTTCTTGGCCATCCCAAATCACACGAGAGACAAATTGTTTTAGATGATCGGGTCCGGTTTCTGAGATGACTTCATAATCGAGGTTCGTGGGAGAAATGGTTTGCAGCAGCTCCTGCAGCTCGCCCTTGGGATTGTGCTCGGAGGGTTCGCGTGCGACGGTCCCCAGGGTGTCGCCTGCCACACGCAGGATGAATCGGCGAACCGTTTCCAAATCGCTATCCAGATAAATAGCGCCTACGAGAGCTTCAAAGGCATCCGCCAATGTGGAGGCGCGTTCGCGTCCATTATTGGCTTCTTCTCCACGACCAAGCATTAAGTATTGCCCTAGATCTAGCTCGACGGCGTATTGTTTTAATCCCTCACGCGAGACAATACGGGAGCGAAGTTTTGTGAGTTTTCCTTCGCTGAAATTGGGAAAAAGGCGGTAGAGGTGATGAGTGATTACGAGCTGAAGAACTGCATCACCGAGGAATTCGAGGCGTTGGTTGTCAAAGTGAAATGTTTTGCGTTCAAACGAGAGACTGGGATGGGTGAGTGCTTCGGCGAGAAGCATGGAGTTACGAAATTTGTAATGGATGCGCCACTCGAGGGGATTCATGTGCGGCACCGGGTCATTATCGTGAGAGCTCGAGGATATGGTTGGGGGCACTTTCATGAGATTGAAATTATCGAAGCCCCCCTAACAAAAGCTCGGCGTTAGATTTTGTGCGATGGAGGTTCCGCACGAGCGTTTCTGTGGCTTCAACGGCAGGGAGCTCGTTGAGTTCTTTGCGCAAAGCAATGATGCGGGCAAGTTCGTCCGGATGGTAAAGGTGTTCTTCACGTCGCGTGGCGGATTTGACCATGTGAATAGCTGGAAAAATTCTTTGGTCTGCGATGGTACGATCGAGATGAATCTCCATGTTGCCCGTTCCTTTGAACTCTTCAAAAATGAGATCGTCCATACGACTCTGCGTTTCGACTAAAGCGGTCGCCATAATAGTGAGGCTCCCGCCTTCATCGGTGTTGCGGGCGGCGCCAAAAAAGCGCTTAGGTTTAAGCAAGGCTGTTGCTTCGACGCCACCGGACATAATGCGGCCTTTACTTGGTTGGAGATTGTTGTAGCCACGGGCGAGACGCGTGATGCTGTCGAGCAGAATCACAACATCCTTACCAAGTTCCACGAGGCGTTTAGCCCGCTCCATTACAAACTCCGCAAGCTGCGTGTGACGCTGCGGTGATTCGTCAAACGTTGAGCTAAAAATATCGGCATCAATCGAGCGAGAGAGGTCGGTGACTTCCTCGGGGCGTTCATCCACAAGGAGGAGGATGAGATGAATGTTGGGCGATGTTTCACGAATGGACAGGGCGAGATGTTTGAGAAGGATGGTTTTTCCTGTGCGCGGAGGAGCCACGATGAGCGCGCGTTGTCCCTTGCCCAAGGGAGCAATTAAATCCACAGCACGTGCGCTGAGAATCGGGTTTTTTAGAGCTTCTAAAAAGATGCGTTCGTCGGGGTGAAGTGGGGTCAGTTTCTCAAAGGGCGTCGGGGGTTGCCATGTGGATGCCGGTTGGCCTTCGATTTCCGTAATCGCCGCCAAACTTAAATAGTGGCTGCGCCCTTCCGGAGTACCGAGAGTTCCGGTAATTTGCAGCCCCGTTTCAAGATGGCATTCTCGGACGAGAGCAGAAGACACAAACAAATCATCAGGCCCTGCTGCGAAGTTATGCCGTGGCCAACGCACCATCGCATGATCACCCAAAACCTCCACGATGCCCACGGCGGTAATTTCGGCTCCTGCGGAAAGTAAAAACCGCGCAAGATCAACGACGAGGTGGCGCTTCGTGCCGTCAGGCCGCAGGCGCAAAGAGTAGCGTGTAATGAGGGCGATTAATTGAAAATGCGTCAACGCCTGCAAATCACCCAAACGCAAATGCGCACCTGCAACAGAAGCAACATCAGCCGGAAACAGCGTAATGTCGTGGCCGTTTTCCAGAGTAGGCGTGGAGGCATCAGGGTCAGTGTTCATACGGCGTGGACTGCGCTGTTGGAATTATTCGGTGAATGAGGAATGGGGGGAAGCGTGGTTGCACAGGCGGGACGCCTGTGGTGAGTTTGGTTCACGGGCGAGACGCCCGTGCCCCCTGGACCCCCCCCTAGAAAATCCCCTAAAAAACCTCCTGAAGTGCCTTCTGGAATGCCTCTGGGAGTGCTCTTTGAGTTGCCTCTTGAGGAGTTCCTTAGGTTACACCATGAATTGCCTCCCCGGGCAACTTCTAAGAGAGAGTGAGAAATCGATCGTCTAAGGAAGGGCATCGTTGGAATTTGGAGTTAATTGAGATGGGGAGAAATGGCTTTAAGCAGGACATCCGCTTGGCATGCCAAACCTTCCTTATTACCATCGTTCCACACAACATAGGAAGCGGCTTTAATTTTTTTGGGCATCGGCCACTGGCTGGCAAGCATCGCTTGGGTTGTTGTCTTGTTGTGTCCACGCGCTGCGATGCGAGATTCTTGGGTGCTTTGGGAGGCGGCGACGAGGACGGTGGCATCAAATGCCGCTTCTGCGCCGGTTTCAAATAGTAAGGGGATGTCCGCAAGAAGAGCGCGCCCACTTTGGATGCAGTTGGCACGAATTGTATGCCAACGTTCCCGAACACGCGGATGGAGGATTAATTCGAGAGCCTCACGTTGCGAAGAATTTTGAAAAACAATGCGACGCAGAGCAGCTCGGTCAATGTGCCCCGTTGGAGTGAAGACAGAATTTCCAAAAGTTGTTTGGATAGCCTCAATCACATCAGGATTTTGCGCCAGAAGTTCATGAACGTAGGCATCAGCATCGAAGGTAACAAAGGGATATTTGTCAGCTAAGATACGGCCAAAAGTTGATTTTCCGGTGGCGATGCCGCCGGTGAGTCCGAGCAACATGATGTGTGGTTATCTACTGATCGCGAGAATGGCGCGAAAGGGTGTTGCCCTAGCAAAATAATTTCTGCTTCGGCAAAGCCTATTTTCCGCGAAATCCTTTAGCAGTCATCGTCGGCTTTTTGAGGTCTTGGGGAAGTCCGAGTGGCTCAACGATTTCCTCTTGATCCGAATCGCCCTCGGGGCGCAGCGGTTGCCCTGCGGCATCCATGAGGCGAGCCGTAACGAAAATGATTAGATTCTTTTTAATCTTTTGTTCGGAGTCCGAACGAAAAAGGGCACCTGCAAACGGGACATCACCAAGAATGGGAACTTTGTCGCTTACCTTTTGAACATCTTCGCGAATGAGGCCACCCAAGGCGACCGTCTGTCCATCCCAAATGCTGACATTCGTCGTCACTTTACGTGTGCTGAAAATCGGCTGATTGATCACATTTTCGGTGAGCAGCTCACGAGTTGGGGTGCCGACGAGTGTGGAGGCAAGGGAGCCTGCAATGCCTGGGATAGGAGCAGTCAAAATGGTCGTTGGCATTCTCAGGGTGTAGATCGGGCTGCCGTAGTTGACAAAGCCATCGAAGTCCACCACTTCCGGCGAAAGGGTGAGTTCAATGGTGTAACCATCGGCACCGACTTGCGGCTCCACTTCAAGGGTGACCCCGAGATTTCGCGTTGTGAAGTCTGTTGGGAAGCTTGGTGTGACGATAGGAAG
>JAJTYZ010000024.1 GCA_021463515.1 Chthoniobacterales bacterium
GCGCGAAATCCTCGGCAATCCCTGCGGCAGCACATTCCGCAGTATTGTTTTTGAGGAAAGGGAAGGCGTGTGCATGGGCGCGATCCGTCCCCTGACGCTTTTCTCGCAGACAATTTCAGCACGCAATTTCTCTCGTTTCGTCTTTGACCATTGCGGGCGAAAAGATAACGAGTTGGAAAACTCGTTTTGCGATTTCTTGCATTTTTGAAAAAGTATGTCATAATACGACACGTTAAGGAGAAGTAAAATCATGAAACTAAAGAAATCAGTCAGGAATCTATCAATCGCGCTTACATTGGGAGCTGGGCTTGCGTTTTTACCGTCCATGAGTTTGGCGGCAGATGCACCTGCGAGCGGTTCGGATTTAACCGTCAAGGGAGAGATCATTGATTTGGTATGCTATACCGATCATGGTGCCGTGGGGGAGAAACATGCGGATTGCGCTCGCAAGTGCATTTCTAGCGGTTTGCCCGTCGGCATTAAAGCAGAAGATGGCACGGTCTATCTTTTGGCAGGCGAGCATAAACCCGCCAATGCCGATCTTGCAGAACATGCAGCTAAAACAATCACTGTCAGTGGAAAATTTGTCACCCGCGATGGAGTGAAGTTGCTGGAAAATATCGAAGTCGTTAAGTAAACGAACACAGGATTGGTTCAAAGCCGTTGATGGGGTGTGGTGGATAAAGTCCCGCACCACGTCATAATATTTTCATTATAAATAAATGAGCCCTGTATTTTCGCAGCCCGAGTACCTTCATGTGTTGGTGAATCCCGTTTTAACCCACGCCTTACCGTTGGGGATATTGGTGTTAATCTTCGCCTTTGTGCTACGTAGCCGTAAGGCGATGGTTGTGGCGTTGGCGTTTGTATTCCTGAGTGCGGGTGCGGTAATTCCGACGGTTCATTATGGTCATGCAGGTGCCGACCGTATTGAGGCGGTAGCGGATGGTGCGGGTGGGCAATGGCTGAAAATACATCAGTACCGCGCCGAGTGGCTCGCGTGGTTGTTCATTGTGACGGCCGTTGCAGCGGCAGCGGGATTAGCGACCGTTTGGAAATGGCAGCGTGTAGGGCGTATTTTGGCTTCTGTTGCCCTTGCCTTTGGCATCGCCGCAAGTGCGGTAAGTGGTTATATTGCGTGGCCTGCAGGAAAAATTCGTCATCGTGAATTTCGTGATGGCCCACCCCCTGCGGAAGAAGTGAAGCAGGCAGAAGATGCTCTTGCGGTGCCGTAGGGAGGATAATCTTGAATTGCCGCTGGGCTGGTGCACCTCGGCCGCTGCGGGCTGATTTTTGTTTTTTGGTTACAATGGTTCTCGCGAAGGCGCAGGAAACGACTCCTGAGGCGGCCGCTGTACCCGAAAAAAGAAGCGTGGCAACAGAGAGCCGCTGCTTCAGCGAACCGCCATAAGCTCCGCCTTGCCCTTATTCACCCTTGGAGTAGATACTTCTTATCTATCCCCTATGTCCTCTTGGTTTAACCATTGCCGGTGGTTACTTTAAAATGCAAAAAGCAAAAAAAGGAGCACGGACATCCTGCCTTCGGTGTTGATCACCGGCGGGGTAAGATGCCAACGCTCCTTGAGGTTAATAGTTTGTGTTGGTTCCTTGTTACGGCTGCTGTGGCTGATGCTGTGCCGACTGACCTTGCGGCTTGAGCCGGTAGCAGCCGCGTCCCACGCGCTCGGTTCGATCTTTTCCGGTTGAAGCCAACCAAGCGTGTACATTGGTTCCCTTGGCACCGACTTTTGCGGCGATGGCAGGAACTTTGAGTCCTGCTGGGCCTGCGTCTTTAAGAGCCTCAACGATTTTGGTCGTGAGGTCGCCGCGTCGCTTCCGCTTTCCTTTTGGAGCGGATGTTTTTTGAGGTTCAGTAACTATTTTCTTCGCGGGAGATGCGATGACAGCACCGGGCGTGAGTTGAGAAAGCAAAGCTGCCATATCGGCATTGATCTTTGCTAACTGGCTTTCGAGCTTATCTTTACTCTTAGCCAATTTCATGAGTTCTTTTAGTGTGTTAACTGATGTTTGCATATCAGTGAAAAGAAATAACCATAAATGTGTATAAAATCTAGCCTAAATATAAAAATAGCCACATTTTCAATTTAGGACATCTTACCTTTCAATATAAAGATACGTCAGAAAAACTTTCGATGTTCGATTCTATGAAAGCCTTTTCAAAATATCCTTGGCGCAGTTTTCGAAAAGTTCCTGCCATTCGGGAGCAAGCATACATTCGGCAACTTCATAGGAGCGCCGAGAATACTCGCTAACGGGTGCTCCGTAATGCAGATAGCCATTGGTGAAAGCGGCGAGAAATGTGTAGGGATGGGGAGAAACCTTTTTGAGATGCAACGCAATTTCGGTGAAGACTTCTGCGGCGGAAGTGATCAGAACAAAGTTTCCAATACGTAGTCCTATAACCTCCGTTTGGATTGTGGATGTTCCAAGTTTCCGAATGTCATCACGATGCTTTTTGAGAGTTTCGATGGTATCTACGGTTTCGGAAAGTTTTTCCATCACACGAATATTTTGGTGATACTTGTCGAGGTTACGGCGATTCTCTTTATCCATTTGGGTAAGATCGGGAATGCCTAATTTTTCTTCCTGCAGGTAACGATAGGAATAATCCGCAGGATATTGAGGATCGGCGAGGTGCTTAAGATAAAGCGGGAGAAAACTCTTAAAGTTGAGACTCGTAAATCGTAGGGATGAAAGAAGCGCGGCCTGCTCCGCCTGAACTTCCGCAATCCGCTCCTCGCTGTCATGGCGTAGAGGGAGTTGAAGTGTTTCGTGCAGAAGACGAATTTCACCCGGGCCGGTTGTGGTCGCTCGAATCGCCGTAAGAGTGCTGAGGCCGAGCATCATCCCAAGCGGTCGCGCATCCCGCGGACGATTGATATCTTTGTAAAGTAATTCGGTGACATCTCCGGCAGCACCTTGAAGAAATAAGGCCATCGTTCCGGGTAAATTTTCCTCGATAACTTGCGATGCGAATGCCGGATAATTTGCTGTTACGGCACCTGAAGGAACGCCGATGAGTGTGTGGCAGGCATAGTTGTAAACCACCGCTAAAGGAGTGCCATCAGCGCGATTCACGCGCAGGATTCCAATCTCAGGATCAATCGGTGCAACGCCAGCAACTTCGTCATCCCACGGACTCGGATAGCCATGACGAATCGTTCGCGCTTCCCCATTTTTGAGATGTAAGATGCGATTGATGAGAATGCGGTCTTCGTGACCGCGTCCAGCTCCGACGGTTACCGGCACTTTGGAGTCGTACGCTTGTTTGATGGCCTCAAAAACGCGGGCAACTTGTTCCGGTGGATCGCAGAGAAGGCGATTGGAGGGATGGGTGTGGGAGGCATTCACGATGACATGAGTCGCCGGAATCCCCAGTTCGTGTGTGATCCGTTGGCGTAATGTCGGTAAAAAACTATCCGGAACATCGGCAATACCTCCAATGGCCACAGCATCCATCGTGACAATAACGACATTGGCTTTACCGTTGTCGAAAACAAGAGCTTTCGCAAACAGGGGATCGTTCACCGCAACATCGGGTGCGGTAATGGTGATTTCGCGTTTTCCGACGCCGGCTTGGAGTTGTGATGCTGACATGGTCTGAGGCTATAGAAAGGAATTTCCCCGGTGGCGATTGTCAATCGTTGGTCAAAAGTATTTCCCTTTGACCCCGCGCCTTATTCTTCGGTTGTTACGGCAGATTCTCCGTCGAGCGCAGCTTCGAGCGTGTGCCATGGAAGGACGGCACATTTGATGCGGGCGGGAAATTTGCGCACGCCGGAAAGAGCGACGAGATCACCGAGAGTGCGCGGAGGTTCGACTTCGGGACCAAGCAACATCGCACGGACGGCTTGCGACATTTCTCGCGCTTCCTCACGGGTACGACCCTTGGTTTTGGCGGTCATCATGGAGGCGGAGGCACGTGAAATTGCACAGCCGTGGCCGGAAAAAGCCACGTCGGTAATTTTCTCGCTCTCCAGCTGCACGAAAACTTTCACTTCATCACCACAAAGCGGGTTATTGCCTTCCGCAACGCAGGTGCAGCTTGGAATCTCGCGAAAGTTTCGCGGGCGTTTGTTGTGATCAAGAATGATTTCTTGGTAAAGATCGGATAATTCAGACATCAGGCGAACATTTTGGAGATTTTACGAACGGAAGCAACCAACGCATCGGCTTCCTGCGTAGTGTTGTAAAAGGCGAAAGACGCCCGTGCGGTGCCTGGGATTTTGTAATAGTCCATGAGCGGTTGTGCACAATGATGACCGGCACGAACGGCAATTCCATCATTGTCGAGGATGGTCCCAATATCATGCGGATGTACACCATCGAGGGTGAAGGAAACGATGGATGTTTTATGCTTGGTGTCGCCAATGATTTTCAATCCGGGCACTTCGCGAAGTTGAGGCGTCACATGATCGAGTAAGGCTTTTTCGGCTGTCACCAGATTGTCCGCTCCCAGCGTTTCTAAATAGTCAAGGGCAGCACCGAGTCCAATGGCACCGGCGATGTCCGGCGTTCCTGCCTCGAACTTTTCCGGCGCCTCGCGAAAGGTTGTTCCGCGTTCAAATGAAACCTTTGCAATCATGTCACCTCCCGTTTGATAAGGCGGCAGCCGATCTAACCAATCGGATTTTCCCCACAGCACACCGATACCTGTGGGGCCACAAACTTTGTGTCCGGAAAAAACAAAGAAATCGCAGCCGAGTTTGGGAATATTTACGGGGAAGTGCGGGGCGGACTGACATCCATCCAGCACCACCACCGCACCAACTTCTCGAGCATGGCGAATGATTTCTTCGACAGGATTAATCGTGCCCAGTGCGTTGGAAGCGTGCACCAAACCCACCACGCGGGTGTGCGGGTTGAGTTTGCGGTAGAAATCTTCCAAATCCAGCGTTCCCTCGGGTGTCACATCGGCAACGACGATTTTTGCGCCACGGCGTTGCGCTGCGATTTGCCAAGGGACGATGTTGGCGTGATGCTCCATACGTGTGAGCAGAATTTCGTCGCCGGGTTTGAGGAGAATTTCTCCCAGCCCATGCGCCACAAGGTTGAGTCCTTCGGTCGCTCCTCGAACAAAGATGATTTCACGAGGGTCCGCAACGCCGAGAAAATGGGCGACACGCTCTCGAGCGCGATCATAGGCATCCGTCGCGATCTGGCTTAAATAGTGAACTCCGCGATGGATATTGCCGTTTTGCTGCTCGTAGTAGTTGTTAAGAGCCTGCAATACGGTGCGCGGCTTTTGCGAAGTGGCGGCGTTATCGAGGTAGGTAAGCGGGTGACCATTGACGTGTAGGTTGAGAATGGGAAAGTCCGCCCGAACCCGGTGGACATCAAAGGATCTGGTCATTGCCGTAGCATATCACACGCACCAATTTTTCTCACGGTGCCTTGTGACGTTTTGCTTCTTCCTCCTCTTCGATCCGACGCTCGGTATCGAGAACACCGTGTAATTTTTCTTCGGCGTCGGACTTTCGTAACACGCGTCGAAGGCACCAAAAATAAAAGCTGGTCGTTCCTCCGACGGAAAGCAGCATAATCATCCATCCTGCGAAGCTCATGGTGCCCCTCCTTCCTGTGCCCGCCAGCGGCGTACAGCTATGCGAATCCACCATAGGAAAAGTGTCAGTGCGGCGATAAGGAAAATGATGGACCAGCGCACCGTGGCGTCTTCGATGAAGCTCTGCACATAGCTGCCCATTTTCTGCCATGCCCAGAGGGTGAAAATAGCGAGAAGATAGACGGGTGAGACGTATTTTATGATGAATGGAAAAATGCGTGGGACGCGAATGTCGGCACCTTGATCTAATTCTTCCAACCCGCGTTTCGCTCCAAAAATCCAGCCAAAGATAAGTGTTTGAATAATCGCAAGGACGAAAATTCCAAATGTTCCAATCCAAAAGTCAAAGGTGTCGAGTGCCGCGAGATTTTTACTGAACCACACCACAAACAGCGTCCCTGCAGTTCCCACGCCACAGAGCGTAAAGACGGCGCGGGTGCGGCTGAACCCCAATCCTTCCTGCAAAAATGCAATGGCAGGTTGTAGCATGGACAATGAGCTGGCGATGGCGGCGAGGAAGAGGAGGAAAAACCAGAAAAATCCGACAGCTTGCCCGAGGGGCATATGAGCAAAAACCAGCGGAAGGGTATTGAATCCAAGAGCAAATGTTCCGCCCGAAGTGCTGCTGGCACCGAGAAAAATAAAGGCGGCAGGAATGGTAATCATACCACCGAGTGCCACTTCAAAAAATTCATTGCCGGCCACGGCTGTTGTGGAGCTGAGGGCAATGTCATCATTTTTGCGAAGGTAACTCGCATAGGTGATAATCACGCCAAGGCAAATGGAGAGAGAAAAAAATATCTGCCCAGCGGCTTCCATCCACATTTTCCCATTGGCAAGACTCGTCCAGAAATTTCCATGACTTGCACGAGGATTCCACATTTCGCCGAGGCCGTTCAGCACATTGAGTTCGGGTTTTGCCAAGTCGGGGGTGCCGAGGGTGAGGACGCGTAGAAGAACAAGACCCGCACAAATTGCCAAAATGGGCATGGCCCAAAGGCACACAATTTCAATCCCGCGTGAAAGGCCGCGATGAATAAAGAAAAAGTTCAGGGCAATGCAGAGCGCGAGAAAAATGAAGGGGGTGCCCAAGGGATTGGAAAATACGGCAGCATTGCTTTCCATACCGGTATAGTTTTTGAAAAACGTTCCGTAGGCTGCCGGATCGAAGCCGAGATTCATCGAGCCTGTCAGGTAATGCCACGCATAACCAAGGCACCATGACTCGATGAAAATGTAGTAGGTGTAAATGATCACGGGCACGAAGAGCCCCAGTACTCCCAAATACGGTGCGGCGCGATTTTTCCACACCACGCGAAAAATTCCCGGTGCCGAATGAAATCCCTGCGTGCCGCCGTAACGTCCAAGTGCCCACTCCGACCATGCGAGCGGAAGACCGAGCAGGAGGAGCGACACGAAATACGGGATCATGAAAATTCCGCCATCGTATTGTGCGGCGAGGCCCGGGAAGCGGAGAAAGTTTCCCAAACCTACGGCACTGCCGGTGACTGCGAGGATCACGCCGATCTTTCCGGACCAGCTTTCTTGCGGCGTGCGACTCATCGGGGAAAACTATTTGGCTTTTCCCTGCGAGGCGACAGCAGCCATGGCCGCCGCAATCGTTTCCTGGTCGCCGAGGTAATAGTGATTTAGCGGCTTGAGATTGTCGTCAAGCTCGTACACCAGCGGAACCCCGGTCGGAATGTTGAGTTTTAAGACTTCCTCTTCCGAGAGGTCATCAAGGTATTTCACTAGCGCACGTAAAGAATTGCCGTGCGCGGCAATGATGACGCGCTTTCCTGACTTTACCTGCGGGGCAATCACTTCATGCCAGTAAGGTAAAAAGCGGTCCACGGTGTCTTTGAGACATTCGGTGAGAGGAAGTTCTGCCTCCACAATGCCTTTGTAACGCGGATCGTGCCCGGGCCAACGCTCATCACTTTTCTCGAGCGGCGGTGGCGGAATGTCATAGCTGCGGCGCCATATAAGCACCTGGTCTTCGCCAAACTTGGCGGCCGTTTCGGATTTATTGAGGCCTTGGAGTGCACCGTAATGACGCTCATTGAGCCGCCAAGTTTTTTCGATAGGAATCCAAAGTTCGTCTAGTTCGTCGAGGGCAAGCCACAGGGTACGCAGGGCGCGTTTTAGCACCGAGCAGTAAGCGAGATCAAAGGAGAATCCTTCCTTTTGGAGCAGCTCTCCGGCGGCTTTGCCTTCCGCACGTCCTTTGTCTGTGAGGTCAACATCCGTCCATCCCGTGAAGCGATTTTCTTTGTTCCACTGGCTTTCGCCGTGCCGAAGCAATACGATTTTGTGCATAATTTTTATCAAGCGCACCCAGCGAGGAGGCACTGTTTCTTCTATCGTTTATCAATAAGGGATCGCCGACGTTCAGGCAAGATTGCGCACTTTTTTATGAAAACATTTTATTTCGTTCGACACGGGGAAACCGCGAGTAATGCGGAAGGGCTGACGATGGGCCAAATAGATATTCCGCTCAATGTACGAGGACAATCGCAGGCGCGTGAAACAGCGGATTGGTTGCGGCGGTATCCCATCGAACGCCTCGTAAGCAGCGACCTTTCACGGGCGAGGGAAACGGCGACACCGCTTGGGAAATATTTGGGACTGAAGGTTGAGGCCGATCGGCGATTGCGTGAGATGTCGTTTGGAATTTTTGAAGGACGTCATATTGCGGATTGTGAAAAAGAGCATCCTGACATTGTTGCACGATGGCGAGTGGGAGAGTTTGATTTCGCGCCGCCGGGCGGTGAGACACGACGTTCTTTAATGGAGCGCACGCAGGCGGTGTTACGCGAGTTGATTGCGGCGACGGAGGAGCATATTGCGGTTTTTGCGCATGGCGGAACTCTCAATGCCATCCACTCTCATATCATCGAATCGGAATTGCTCGAACCACGGGAGCACATTCACCGCGTTTTCCGCTTTAGTAATGGCTCCGTCAGCATGGCGGCATACGCCAAAGAACAGTGGCGTTTTCTCGTTGTTAATTCGACATTCCACCTCTCCGAAGAACCGCGCCAGTTGTTGTATTAAAGCGGCGGGGGGAGCAAACGTACGCGGGGATCTAGAGCGCGACGATCGCCAAAAATCATGGGCGGTGCCGTGGAGGTAACTTCGTAGCCCGTGAGAACAAACTCGGGATAAAACCGATTGCTTGCCGGCTCATAGACTTGGCCCTCCGTGAAATGCCCTTGCAAATGGTATTCGGTGTTGTTGTCCACGCCGATATTGTTCGCTGCACGGTCGGGAGTAATTTTGGTGTTTTCGTTGAGCATCACGAGCTTGGCATCTTTCCATGGCTGACCCGGACGCCGCACCCAGCCCCACATTTTGTAGTCCTCTTTGTAGTAACGTCGCCCGACAAAATAATTCCCCGGTTTTTCGGAGGCGATAATTGCTGCCGCCCGTGGGTCGGCGTGGGTGAGGGTTGTTGTTTCGCAACCGGTGACGGCGAGAAGAACGGCAAGCAAGAGACATCGAGAAAAGTAAGGACGCATGGATTCCACGTTAGGTTTCTCACTCTATGGGTCAAGACAACCTCGCGTGCGGCTGGTATGAAAGCGGTCGGCGTGGCATGGTCTCGGTGTGATTTCATTTATGGGGCAGACGCTCGACACCCTGACAATCGAGCTTGCGGCACTTGGGCACAAATCCTACCGCGCACGGCAGGTCATGGAATGGGTTTATCGCAAACGTGTGGAGAGCTTTGAGGCCATGACCAATCTTCCTGCAGAGTTGCGGGCGCAACTTGTGGAAAAATTTCCAGTCGCCAATTTTGAGCAAGTACGTTTGGGCGGTGCCGCTGACACCACGCGGAAGTTTCTTTTTCGCCTGCCGGATGGACAGCTCATTGAGAGCGTTTTTATTCCAGCGTCGCCGGCACTTTACGGCATGACGTCCGACCGCAAGACGCTCTGTGTTTCCACGCAGGTGGGATGCGCTTATGGATGCAAATTTTGCGCCAGCGGATTACGCGGATGGAAACGTAATCTCGTCGCCGGAGAAATTGTGGCTCAAGTAATGCATGTAGAACGGGCCACCGGCGGACGCGTGGACAACATCGTCTTCATGGGCATGGGCGAGCCATTGGCAAATTATGAGAATCTTTCCCGCGCTCTCGCAATTCTCAATGCCCCGTGGGGATTAGAAATTGGTGCACGTCACATCACCGTTTCCACCAGCGGACTCGCCCCGCAAATTCGCAAGCTTGCCGATCATGCCGTGCCCGTGCGTTTAGCGATTTCATTACACGCGGCGACGGATGCCGTGCGTGAAAAAATCATGCCGGTGAATAAAAAATATCCGCTGGCCGACTTGTTTGATGCCTGTGCGTACTTCACCTCGCGTCGGAAGCAAAAGCTGGGCTTTGAATACATCCTCATTGCCCATGTCAACGACTCGCTGGAACAGGCACGCCTCCTCGCCAAACATGCTCGGCGGCTCGATGCCAAAGTGAACCTCATTCCTTACAACACCGTGGAAGGCTTGCCATGGGAACGTCCATCCGTGGTGCGTCAGCAGGAGTTTGTGCGGACCGTTCGTGCCGGTGGTGTCGTGGCGACTATCCGCCGTGAAAAGGGACACGATATTGACGCTGCTTGCGGACAACTGCGGCTGCGTGTGGAAGATGAACTCGCCGCAGCTACCGCGTAAGGTACGCTAAGCAGCTTTGGCACGGCGTTTGTCGAGCCATCCTTTGAGAAATTCAAAGGCAATCGGGAGCACGGAAATGATGATGATCCCGAGAATAACCAACTTCATATTGCGCTGCACAATCGGGAGGGCACCAAAAAAATACCCGCCTCCAAGGAACAGGCCGATCCAAAGAAAAGCACCGGTAATATTGAAAAATGCAAATTTGGAATAGGTCATCGAACCCACACCGGCGACGAAGGGAGCGAAGGTGCGAACGATTGGAACAAAGCGGGCGAGAATAATGGCGCGTCCACCATATTTTTCATAAAATGCGTGGGCTTTCAGCAAATGCTTTTTATTTAAAAGTCGGCTGGTTTCTAAATGGAAAACTTTTGGACCAATCCATTTCCCAATCGCGTAATTCACCGCATCCCCAAGGATTGCCGCCACGAGAAGCAGCGGCGTAACAATGCGCATATCCATCCATCCCTGCGCTGCTAAAGCACCCACCGCAAAGAGCAACGAATCCCCCGGAAGAAACGGCGTCACGACAAGTCCTGTTTCGCAAAAAATAATGGCAAAAAGCAGCAGATAAACCCAGCCATGATAGTTCGTGATAAACCACTCCAGATGCTTCTCCGCGTGAAAAAAGAAATCAATAACTTCAGACATGTCCGCTGCTTTGTACGGCTCTCTCCCCCTCGTGGCAAATGCAAACGCTTAATAACACATTGGTTTCGTGAAGATGCCGATCTTTTTACGCATAGGACCGTATTTGTCCTACTCCTCCTGTTATCATGCGTCCCAATATTTTTTAACGAACACACGGGTTCAACCATGGGAAAAATCTCTAGCTGCTATTTTCGGAAATGGGCGGACAATGATCTGCGCGGTACTCCCCGCGAGGCCTACGCGGCTTTGTTGAGGGGTTGGATGCCCCCGGCACTCCAACTTTTTGATGCGAGACCTTTGTTGAAAAGACTCAAGATACTGGCTGGTCGCAAGCGGTGGCGCGGTGAGCAATGGCTCTGGGAAGTGGTAGATGAAGGATCGCTCAAGCAGACGCGTTTAGTGTTTGTCACCGCGACTTCTCAAAGTGTGTTTGAAGACGTAGTGGATAAATATCTTGTGTGGCTCGGATTGAGCGGTATTGATGAGGCTTCCGGGGACATCATCCGTGGCCTGAGCCCCAAGCGGAACTGTTTTACCAGCGGTCAGAGTTTCGAACGATTTTACGACATTGAAGCCATAGATTTGCCGTATCTCATTCGCCGTATTGATGCGCGAGGTGAAAACCCCTTTGGTATTCTTGAAGGCTCGCGGGCGGGTGATTTCGTGCAATGCCTTGCGTATGGACGGCGGTATGTTGTCGAATGGGCACAGAATCACTATTTTCAGAGCAAAGAAACTGTATGGGATCAATGGCGTGCTCAGGATGCGCCGCGTCTTGCGGCTATGGGGGGAAGTTATGACGGGTGCCCTTTAGAGGATGATAGAATGGCTCCCGATCTGATGCGCTATACCGATGCCTTACGTATTTTTGAAACATTCCTGCGCGGTGAGCCTCGTCCATCACGGTATTCTTAGCGTAATATGAAAGACACTTTCTCATGAGCGATCAATCTCCCATCCTTCATCCAGAATACGGTGCGTTGGTGCAGGAAAATACGCTTTTGCGCGAGGAGCTTGCCCATTTGCTCACGCTTGAGCATGACCTTGTCCACACGGAAAAACACAATTTGCTTGCTCTTTATCAAAAGAAAATTGGCGCGTGGGAGCTGCGGGCTTTGCAGGCTCAGGTGGCGACTTCTCGTGCCCGTCGAAAACTTGAAATGGCCCAGGCGGCCATCAATCAGAGACGCCGCCGGATTGGAACGAAATTGAGGGCCTCCTCGAACTAGAGTTCCTTCTCTGGCAGCAAAAAATCGCGGAAGCTGCCGAGAATCTTGCCGCTGCCAAAGAGCGCTTGGAACATCTGCTCCCCGCAGAAAAAGATCGCGAAATCAAGAAGCTCTACTATGGCTTGGTGAAAATACTGCATCCCGATCTGCATCCTGAATTGCGCGACGAGCCGCGTCGCCTGTGGATGCAAACGCAGACCGCCTACCAAGCCGGCGATCTTGACGGCCTGCATGCCCTCGCACTCGTAGTCGAAAAATCTCCGCCTGCCGCCGCTGCGCATCCCACGCTTGACGCCTTGCGCACACAGGTTCGATCCCTCCAAAAACAAATCAAAAACCTAGAAAATCGTATCACGTACATCGAAAGTCAGCCTCCCTTCACCCTGCGCCGACATCTGTACGACGATGAATGGGTGGCGGCCCGGCGCGAAGAAATCGAGGTGCGCCTCAAGCAGCTTGACGCCCAGTACGCCTCATTCAATAAATGCCTGCAGGCTCATTTTACTCCTGACGATAATGATAGAAAACTCTTTGGTTCCAATTGATCCCGCGCTGCTCGCACTCATGCACAATTCCTTTGGCAAGGATGGCACCCTTATGCCCTTTGCCCGCGAGATCATGCTTGTCGAATGTGCCATTGCAGGCACGAGTTACCGTCCGGTTAAGGTCCTCGAACCATCCCTGATTCCCGAAACCTTCCTCATGCTCAAGCGCGAACCGGACAACCCTCATGATGACCTCGCCATCATGATCCTCACGGAAGCTGGAGAACACCTTGGCTATGTCCCTCGCGCCAAAAACGAAGCCCTCGCACGTCTTATGGATGCTGGAAAATTCCTCTTCGCCCGCGTCGAAACCAAAGACTGGCACGGCGAATGGCTTCAGGTAGATATCCGTATTTTTCTGCGCGACATGTGAAGTACTGGCACGTTGTATAAGTTTTCGTTCTATCGGTGATCCAATGGAACTTATTTCACAATAAATAGATCCGCCCCCCAAAGTTTTTCTCATCTAGCAGCCTTCTAAGAGCTTTTTTTGAGCGTGGCATTTTGCCGATTTGATTCTCCCCGAGCGGGAGCGTTCGTAATAAAATTCGAGTGTGTGGATGACCTCGACAACAATGCCGTCGTCCGCCCGATGTGCGGCCCGGATGCTGATCTGCAGGCTTGGGAAGAATCCATGAAAGTCAGCCGGACAGGTGCTTATCTTATGCATCGCCATTTTGGAAAAATCATGATCAGGCAGGGGAGTGTCAGCATCGTTAATATCGGTTTGATGATGGGAATAGTCGGCCCGTCGCCGGCACTGTATGAAGGCACGGATATGGGACTGCCACCGCCAGATTACTTTTTTCATAAAGGCGGCATGATGAATCTGACGCGTTATTATGTGTCCATTTACGGAGCTGATGGTGGTCGCGTGAACTGCCTGTCTCCCGACGTTTTTTTAACAACCAGCCGAAACCATTTTTGGAACATTATGACAAGCAGACATGCCTCGGAAGCATGGGAAATGACACCGATCTTGGTGGTGCGGTGGTTTTTCTCCTGAGCGACGCCGCGCTCTATATCACGGGAACCAATCTTCCCGTGGATGGCGGCTACACGGCAAAATAAGCTATGCCTCCCCAACTGGAAAAATCGAAAACTCAAAGTCCACCGTGTCCGCTCGTACCCAATCGCGCTTCATGGGCGGCGGCCCGCAGCTGGCACCGCCGATGCCGAGTTGTTTGGCATCAATGTGGAGGATGGTTTTTTCTGCGGGTGGCAGCTCGTGCGAGTGAGGAGCCCTGACAAGTTCCCATTGTGAGTATGGAAGAACTGATGTGGAGAAGGGCGTTGGTGAGGAGATGTGGAGAGGAGTGCGTCCATCGGCACTGCGCATCAGTCGGATTTCACCCGAGGGAAGTTGACGAAGGTATGGAACATATTCCTTCGGAACGCCCTTGTTGTTTAGGGCTAAGCTCATGTAATCCGTCTCGGCGAAAAGTGCGCAAGAAAATCCGAGGAGGAAGGTCAGGCAGAGGGGGAGTTTCATAGCTTCCGCCATTCTAATCCAGGTGCTCCGTACATTGGCAAGCAGCGACATCTTGCGGCTGTTCACTTGGAAAATGTCGTCTGTCGAGTTATCAGTTCCTTCCTGCATTTATTGACATGCTCTCGGTTGTGAACCATGATGTTTCACATGAAAACCGCCACCGTTCGCGATCTCCGGCAAAATTTTCCCAAAATTGAACTTTGGCTCGCTGAGGGGGAACCCATCACCATCACCAAACGTGACAAACCCGTTGCGTTGCTTTCACCGCCACCCGCGACCCACAAAAGGCCGACCAAGGCACAAATTCGGGCGCGATGGAGTCAGAACCAACGCATCCTCGTAAAGCCGGGAACGCTCAAACAGATGATGAAAGACCGCCATCGGGAATTCGAGTTGTGAGCACGTATGAACTACGCGGATTCTAGTTTTTTGGCTGCGCTCTATTTGGGGGATGACGCAAAGCAGGCGCAAAAGGCCGACGCTTTTATGCTGGCTGAAGCTTATCCGATTTTCTTCACTCCGTTTAACCGCGTCGAATTACGCAATGCGCTGCGGCTTTCACAATGGCGAGGCAATGCCGATACAAGTCAGCTGAAACAAGCTTTCGAGACAATCGCCGCCGATCTGCGTGAAGGATTTCTGGTTCACACGCTGATCAATCACACCGAGGTTTATCGTCTCGCGGATGAGCTTTCGGAACGGCATTCGGGATGTCGTACTCTTGACCTGCTGCACGTGGCCTCCGCACTCAGCCTAAAAACGCGCTATTTTCTAACCTTCGATGTCCGGCAGGCAACGCTGGTCCAAGCCGCCGGGTTGCGTGTTAAACCCTGATTTCGCGGTTGTAGGCAAAACAAGAAACCGCGAATTAACGCGAAGGAAAATCGAGGAGAGAGATTGTCGAAAAATCGGAATGAAAATGTTTTGCAATCGGCTTTTGCCTTGAATAGAAATCTCGAAAACCCCTACGTGAACGTTCGAAGTTCCGCATAGAATTAACTCAGCTACCTTTGTTTTAATTTGGAGGGCGATCGTTAGGATTCAGGAATGCTTGCATACAAATTTTTAGGGCTGAAATGGTAGCTTGACTTGCACAGCCATCCCACAGGAATTCGTAAGTTAAGAAAAAAGTGGGCTGGCGTTGTTCGTTAAAACCTGCCACTTGGCAGGGGGATGAAAAAACAAACACCAACCCGCAGCAATGTAGTCATCCTTAAGCAAATCCTCAACCTCATTCCGCTGCACTTGATCAGTCGCCACGCTAGAGAAGTCGGCGTGGATGTTAAAGCGCGGACCTTCCGCGTGACGAGCCACTTGGCCTCGATGCTCTTCGCCCAACTTTCGCACGCCATCGGCCTCAATGACGTGTGCGATTGGCTGCGGCTCA
>JAJTYZ010000025.1 GCA_021463515.1 Chthoniobacterales bacterium
GATCAAACTGGGCTTGTGTTAATTCCATGCTCAGATGATTCACGAAGCTCATTTCTCATGTCAAGGATTTACCTTAACAGGCCCTAGCACTCATTCAATTTACCGACCTTACAGGTCCCAATAAGATCCCCCCCGGGAGCCGCCATTCAAAATGCCACGCTCGAACTTTTCAAAATTAAAGACTACGGAAAGCAGGATGTTTATGATCGCCTGTCTAAACTCGATCGCATGTTGCAAGTCTTTCACATGCTCACGCCTTGGAAAGCAGGCACGGGACAAGGCACCCAAGAAGGCGTGGGCGCTACTTTCGAACAACGCGACGCCAACCCCGCATCGCCTCTCTCGTGGGGCGGTGATAACATGAGCAAAACCGGCCCGTCTCGAGAAATGGACTACACAAGATCAAGACCCGCAAGTTCTCTGTTTGATTTCGGGCAATCGGGCGTTTGGGTCAGTTGGGATGTCACCGAGTTTGTGCAGCAATGGCTCACTGACCCCCAAAGCAATCACGGCATGCTTATTATGGCGCGAACCTCCGACCTAGGAGCCGTATTCGAATCCTGTGACTCCTCAAATCAAGAACTTCGGCCTCGCTTATTGATTACTTACTAACACGCATTGAAGCAGCGTAAGTCCCTTGACGCTTCCCCCCTCCTGTAACGCCATCATCTCCTCGGACGCTTAAAACATCCGCTCACTTAATAATTAAGACAGCCTTTTTTCAGTCCGCTCAAATGAAATTACGACTCTGCTCCTTCTCCCGCATTGTATCCGCACGCATTGGGAGCCTCCTTCCCTGCGTTCTCGCTCTCACGCTTACTTCCTCCCTCGGCCTCGAGTGGCCGCTCGATGCGAAAACCCTAGAAATCCGCATCCCGGAAAAAGCCTCGGCGTCGGAGCAATACGCTGCCAAAGAACTCCAAACGTATTTCCAAAAAATGAGTGGAGCCGCGATTCCGATTCTCGAGGGAAATGCCTCCACCCTTAAAAAAACAATCCTTCTCGGGCGTCATCAGTCCAGCCGCCAGCTGTGGGAGAAACTCGAGGACCCCAACTACTATGTGATAGACGCTTCACCCGGTATCATTCGTATTGCAGGTGGATATCAGCCGCCCGTAACCAATGCCAAAGGGCAAGAATTTGTTTTTGATCGCGGTTCTCTTTATGGTGCTTATCAATTGCTCGAAGATCAGGGAATACGCTGGTTTCGCCCGGAGCCGGAAGGTGAGCATGTCCCGAAAAGCAACAAACTCGTGGTTCCCAATGGACGGCGAGAGTTTAAGCCAACCTTTATGCTGCGTTGGGGCGTGGCTCTTTATGCCTCGCATTTCACGAAAGCAGCAACAAAAGAGCAAGATCTCATGGCCCGCATCTGGGCTTTGAGGAACAAATCCAATGTCATTGGGCTTTATGACGCCAAATATGGGGCATCGCTTTATATTGGAGGGGGAGGCCATGCCTATTCTTTCCTCGTACCGCCCTCTCTTTTTAAGGAACACCCGGACTTCTTCCCCTTGATTGATGGAAAACGTACGCCCAAAGGTCAGCTGTGTCTGGGGAATCCGGAGCTTCAGGACTTTTTTGCGGCAAAATTGATTCAACAGGGAATAAAAGAACCGCAAACTTTCATGACATCCATTGACCCCAACGATGGGCGAGGATGGTGCGAATGCCCCCTTTGTGCCGCCATGGATGACCCCAATCTCACCATTGCGGGAGGAAAGGCCGTCTCCATGTCCAATCGCGTCATGACTTTCAACAACATCATCGCCAAAAAGGTGGCCGCCGAAGTCCCCAAATTACGCCTCTATTCCTTGGCCTATTCTTCCTATATGGAAGCGCCGACACGCGTAAAAAAAATCGCGCCCAACCTCGTGATTGGCCTTACGCCCTTTGCAGGAGCCTTCAGCGATTATACCAAATCCATTACCGATCCCTCAAGCACCCCCAATAAACGCTTTTTAACAGCCATACGCGGATTCCAAAAACTGGATGCCGTCATGTTCGCCCGAGAATATCTCTCCAATTACGCCTGGCCCGGCCCTCTCCCTCTGCTGTGGGTGATGCAAGACCGTTTTCAGGAATATGCTAAATCGGGATTCATCGGCGTTTATAGCGAGACGCATCCCTGTTGGGGCCCCCAAGGAATCCTGCTCTACATGTATCTACGCCTCCTCTGGTACCCGAACTTGGACTTACAACAGGAACTTAAAAACTATTGTCGCGATTTCTTTGGTCCCGCAGCGGAGCCCATGCTCCATTACTATGAAGCTCTGGAAAAACGTGGAAAAGGTGGACCCTATTTGGGAAGCGGAGGAAGCGAAGCTCAAAATCTCTTTACAACGGAGTTTCTGGACGAACTCGAACCTTTTATCCAAAAAGCCACCCAAGCAGCCCAAGGCAAGCCTCCTTATGACTGGCGCGTCGAAGGCACCGCCGCCGGTTTCCAATTAGCCCGCCTCTATCGCAATACAGCGGAGCAGATTAAACACGGTGACATTGCGGAAGCAAAAAAATCCATGGACGCTATGGAATCCCTTTTCGGCAAAAAATACCCCGAGGGCGATGTCTTTAATAAAGGCGAACTCTACGCCTCTCACCCCGATGGGAAACCTCGCATTCCTACGTTTCTTCGCGAAATTAAAAAACAACTCGCCCAAGCGGACACGCTAGGGAGCCAGTATAAAAATGCGCAGGTCGTGGAATCTTTCGATCAAGGGTGGAAATTCCATACCGATCCCGAAAATCACGGCGTCGAGCAAGCATAGCATCAAGCTCAAACCAAGGATACCGATTGAGCGCAAATGAGTAGCGAGGCTCCTTGGCAACAGCAGGGCTATGGAGACTACCTTGGCACGGCATGGTACCGGCGAGAGTTTGTCTCCCCTCCCTTGCAAAAAAATCAACATCTCATCCTTGCCTTCTCCGCCGTGGATGGTGACGCCACCGTGTGGGTCAATGGGAAGGAAGTCGGACGCCACGATCTCTTCGATCTCGATGGCATCAACTGCTGGGACGCCCCCTTTGATTTTGACATCACCGATTTTGTCAATCCCCAAGGAAAGCCCAATACCCTTGCTGTTCGGGTCACAAAAACATCCGGTGCCGCAGGCATTTACCGAAGCGTCAAGCTCCTGCGTGTCGAAAAATAAATGCGTAGTATCGGCGCGGATGCTCACGGTTGGCGGATGGGTGGTTTCAATCTTCCGGACGCTCTCCGCTTGGGCACATTTTGACGAGTCTTGGATCGAAGCGGGCGAGGATGTTGACGAGATCGGTTTGTGCCGCCATCACGGTTTCGATGTCTTTGTAGGCAAACGGAACCTCATCGAGTCCGGCAGAGATCAACGTAACACCCCGATCCCGCAGGAATGCATTGGCATCGTGCCAAGAAAGCGTCTCATTTGCGCGGGTGCGGCTCATCGCACGGCCGGCACCATGCGAAGCCGAGTTGAGCGAGTCTACGTTGCCTTTTCCGCTGACGAGGAACCCTGGCGTTGCCATCGAACCCGGAATGATTCCGAGAACGCCCTCACCCGCCGGGGTTGCCCCCTTGCGGTGAACGATGACCTCTTTTCCGAAATGGACTTCCTTCCACGCAAAGTTGTGGTGATTCTCCACATCGAGGAGTACCTCAACGCCGAGGTTTGCGGTGATGTGTTTGTGGATGAGGGAATGATTAGCTGCCGCATACCGGCCCATCAGATTCATGGCCGCCCAGTATTCCTGACCGTCCGCGCTGTCGAGTGAGAGCCACGCAAGGCGCGACAATTCCTTCGGCAGCTCGCGGTGCCGAGCCGTGGCAAGCTTGCTGTAATGGTCGCATACGGCCGCGCCGGTTCCTCGGCTTCCGCTGTGGGAGAGGAGTGCCATATATTCGCCGGGTTCAAGCCCGCATGCTTTGTCAGTAACGGTCAAGAGACCAAATTCCACGAAATGGTTTCCGCTCCCACTCGTCCCGAGCTGCGCCCAGGCACGCTCCTTGTTTTTCGCAGTTACAGGACTCACCGACCAGTCCTCGTCGAGAACATCGTGCGTTCGGCGATTTTTGAACGTGGAACCGACCCCGAATCTGGCCTCTTTTGCGATAGCCTCCGCAAGTTGCTCCTTTCTGTCATTGAGTCAGCCCGTCGGCAAGTCGAGAACGCTCATCTTCATGCGACATGCAATATCCACGCCAACTGCGTACGGGATGACCGCATTTTCCGTGGCCAGCACTCCACCGATGGGCAGCCCGTAGCCGACATGGGCGTCGGGCATCAGAGCAGCAGCGACAGAAATCGGCAGCAGGCTCGCCGCCTCGATCTGCTTGAGTGCACCATCGTCGGTGTCGGTTCCCCACCGCTTCCACGGGGCCGGCGGTTTTCCCGGCATGTAAAGGTCCGGCACTTGAAGCGCGGACGCGAGGGGACTGCGGAGCTGGTCATCCGCGAAATTGCCGGGTGCGGCTACGATCGCCGCTATCTCGACTCCAAGGTTCTCCTTATCTCCGCCTCCCGTGCAAAAGGCGGAGATGAATCTGAAGGCTTCGTCCATCGGTTTCCCGAGAGGAACGCCCAGTTTGAGGATGTCTTTTGTTTTCATATAGCTTTTAGAAGGATGCTTCGGAAGAATGCGTCGAGTTCAGCGACCGGCGGCAGATCGGATGGCTCGGGCACGATATCAGCCAGCCTAGCGAGTTCGGATTCAATAAACTCGCTGAGCACCGGCACACGTGGAGCGCGGTCCAACTCCTCCCCGTTACGTTTGCGCATGACGAGGTCGGTGATGGCGAAGCGCAGCATCACGTCGTCAATCGTCTTGTTCACGAGCTTGAAAAACTCCATCGGCACGTGGCCGAGACCGCACTCGATCCACCGGCAGGCGCAAATGGGCCGGAGCACATAGAGGTATTTCTTCAGCCAGACAACATCACCGCGCAGGTAATCGCGGAAATTTCCTTCGGCCATGTGCAGGTAGTGAAGGAAGCATTTCGCCGGGGTGTAGTATTGTTCAGCCAAGGCACGAAAGCCTGTGGAGAAGCCGATATCCTCTCGATACACGATGGCCGATCTTAGCCATTCGAGCAGGGAAGAGTTCGACTTCCGCAGCAGACCAAGAGCCTTGCGCAAATCCCAGCCGCTGAGGTCGAGATCACCGCTGATCGGCTCCTCGATGACATCGCGTTTCTGCCCGACGGAAAGATACCACTCCGGGGCATGCAAGTAGATAAACCGCACGTCATAGTCGCTGTCGGTCGAGGCGAATCCCCAGGCCCGGCTACCGGATTCGACAGCATAAAGTACCTGCACACCGCGTTCAGTTTCGATGCGGCTCAGTTCGGATTGAATTCTAGTTTTTATGGTGATGGTGTTGGTTTGGGTGAAAACGAAGAAACCCTGCTCATCTTTCGGCAAGCAGGGTTGAAAAATCGAAAATGGTTTTGGATTCTACCTGCTCGCTCGCGAGTTTGCCGGGGTGTTAATGCCGCCAAATTGCCGGACTTCCACAACGTAAGATCTCCCCAGCATGGATGTCATTATCCATGAAAAAACGGGGCTGCGATGACGCGATAGAATCATTGAACTTGCCCCTTGCTATTACCCTGCGGTGCAGTTGTCAAGCAGGATTCAATTTTGCCTTCGCCAAATTAAATCATTCATGGCCAAACATAGTCGCTTTTTAAAATGCACGCTGTCTTCCTGTCGCCCATTCAGAATCTTGAATCGATTTAGTAAACTTGGCACAGGTCATGAGTGACAATCTGTCTTACTTGTCTCAACTTTCGTCTCATTCGCGCCAAAGAGTCACATTCATAAAAGATGCTTCATATTCATAGTATTGTGCAACTTACTGTCATAAAGTAAATTACAGAAGCTCAAGAAGCTTGGCACGCTTCCTGCTTAATTAATAGCCTCAACCAATTCCATTTTTATGAGCAAAATTCTCGGTATAGACCTCGGCACAACGAACTCCTGTATGTCCGCCATGGAAGGCGGCGAGCCCGTTGTTTTAGAAAATAGTGAAGGCGCACGCACAACGCCCTCCGTCGTAGCCTTCGCCAAAAACGGCGAACGCCTCGTCGGTCAGGCCGCCAAACGCCAGGCCGTCACCAATCCCACCAACACCGTCTTCTCAGTAAAGCGCTTTATGGGACGAAAATACGACGAGCTTACAGATGAAGACCGTCGCGTTCCCTACAAACTCGTCAAAGCTGCCAACGGCGACGTTCACATCGAACTTGATGTGAACGGCCAGAAAAAGTCGTACTCGCCCCCGGAAATCTCGGCGATGATTCTTGCCAAGCTGAAGTCGGACGCAGAAGCCAAGCTCGGCGAAAAAATCACCCAAGCGGTTATCACCGTTCCTGCGTATTTCAACGACTCGCAACGTAATGCAACCAAGGACGCCGGTAAAATCGCCGGACTTGAAGTCCTTCGCATCATTAACGAACCAACCGCCGCCTCCCTCGCTTACGGTCTTGATAAAAAAAAGGACGAAAAAATTGCGGTCTATGACCTCGGTGGTGGAACTTTCGATATTTCGGCTCTCGAAATTGGCGATGGCGTCTTTGAAGTCAAAGCTACCAATGGTGATACCCATCTCGGCGGCGATGATTGGGATCACAAAATCATGGACTGGATCATCAATGAGTTCAAAGCCGATACTGGTATTGACCTCTCAAAACAACCAGACGCCGTCCAACGTATTAAAGAAGAGGCGGAAAAAGCCAAAATCGCCCTTTCATCGGCACAGGAATACGAAATCAATCTACCTTTCGTCACCGCCGATGCCAGCGGCCCGAAACATATTCAGAAAAAGCTCACCCGCTCGAAGCTCGAACAGCTCACGGATGATCTTTTCGCCCGAACCATTAAGCCGGTCGAAGCCTGCCTTAAAGATGCCAAATTAGGCAAAAATGACATTCAAGAACTCGTTCTTGTCGGCGGCATGACCCGTATGCCGAAAGTCATTGAAACGGCGAAAAACCTCATTGGCCATGATCCGCATCGCGGCGTGAACCCTGATGAAGTGGTCGCCATCGGTGCCGCCATCCAAGGCGGAGTGCTCAAAGGTGATGTGAAGGACGTGCTGCTCCTCGACGTGACGCCTTTGACCCTCGCCATCGAGACCGCCGGCGGCATTGCCACGCCGATGATCGAGCGCAACACCACGATTCCCACCAAGAAGACCAATGTCTTCTCAACTTACAGCGACAATCAGCCCGGCGTGGAAATCAAGGTGCTTCAAGGCGAACGCAAGATGGCTAAGGATAACAAACAGCTCGGCGTGTTCCATCTCGATGGCATCCCGCCCGCGCCACGCGGCGTCCCGCAAATCGAAGTAACCTTCGATATTGATGCCAACGGCATTCTTAATGTCTCGGCCAAAGACCTTGGCTCCGGCAAAGAGCAAAAAATCTCCATCACCGGTTCCAGCGGGCTCAGCAAGGACGAGGTAGACAAAATGCGCAAGGACGCGGAATTGCACGAGGCAGAAGACGCCAAGGCCAAGGAAGCTGTCGAAGTGCGCAACCAAGCGGACTCCACAGCTTATCAATGCGAGAAGCAGCTCAAGGACCTCGGCGATAAGGTTCCCGGCAACCTCAAAAAGGATGTCGAAGACCTCATCAGCAAAGTACGCGAAGCTCTCAAAGGCTCGGATACCGACGCCATTAAATCTGCCGCAGATGCCCTGCAAACGAAATTTCAGGAGGTCAGCAGCGAGCTCTACAAACAAGCCTCGGCCCAGCAGGTGCCACCGCAATCGGACGCCGATCATGCCGGCACCGCAAACGACAATACCTCGACCCCCAAGGAAGGCGACGTCGTGGACGCCGAGTTCGAAATGGTGGACGAGGACAAAAAGAAATAATTCACAACACACTTTGAAACCGTGCCGGCGGGTAAGTGCCCGCCTGCACCTTCAACATCAACCAACAAAATACGGAGGAAACACAACAACATGGCAGCTAAAGTAAAACCTCTCGGCGATCGCGTGCTCGTGCAAGCGCTCGACGAGAAGGAAACCATCAAAGGCGGAATCATCATTCCTGATACCGCGAAAGAAAAACCCCAAGAGGGGAAAATCGTCGCCGTCGGCACCGGAAAAACCGATGACAATGGCAAGAAAATCGAGTTCACCGTCAAAGTCGGTGACAAGGTTCTCTTTTCTAAATACGGCGGAACCGAAATCAAGGTGGACGACCAGTCCTACCTCATCATGCGCGAGGACGACATCCTTGGCGTACTCGAATAACTCTAAACTCTAAACCATTAACTATAAACTATCAATATGGCAGCTAAACAACTAGAATTCGATGAGGCCGCAAGACAAAGTCTTCTTCGCGGCGTTGAAAAACTCGCCAAGGCCGTGAAGTCAACTCTCGGCCCTGCGGGACGCAACGTCATTCTCGATAAAAAATTCGGTAGCCCGACGATCACTAAGGACGGCGTCACCGTCGCCAAGGAAATCGAACTGGAAAATCCTTATGAAAATATGGGTGCCCAGCTCGTACGCGAAGTCGCGGCCAAAACCTCCGACATCGCCGGCGATGGTACTACCACCGCCACCGTGCTCGCCGAAGCTATCTATCGCGAAGGTCTCAAAAACGTAACCGCCGGAGCCATTCCGACATCTTTGCAACGCGGCATCAACAAAGCCGTCGAAGCCATTGTGGAAGAACTCGGCAAAATCTCGAAGAAGGTTTCCGACAGCAGCGAAATCGCCCAAGTCGCCACCGTCTCCGCTAACTGGGACACCAAGATCGGTGAAATCATCGCCGATGCTATGGAGAAAGTCGGCAAGGACGGCACCATTACCGTGGAAGAAGCCAAATCCATCGAAACATCTCTCGACGTCGTCGAAGGTATGCAATTCGATAAAGGCTACCTTTCGCCTTACTTCGTGACCAGCGCGGAAGCGATGGAAGCTTCTCTTGAGAACGCTTACATCCTTATCCATGAGAAAAAAATCAGCAGCCTCAAGGACCTCCTTCCGCTGCTCGAAAAAGTGGCGAAAAGCAGCCGTCCGCTCCTCATCATTGCCGAGGACGTGGAAGGCGAAGCACTCGCAACACTCGTGGTCAACAAACTCCGTGGCACCTTGCAAATCTGCGCCGTCAAAGCTCCCGGCTTCGGCGACCGACGCAAGGCCATGCTCGAAGACATCGCCGTCCTCACAGGCGGACGTTGCATCACCGAAGACCTCGGCATTAAGCTCGAAAACATCACGCTTGATGACCTCGGCAAAGCCAAGCGCATCGTGGTGGAAAAAGAAGCCACCACCATCGTCGAAGGCGAAGGCAAGAGCAAAGACATCCAAGGCCGAGTCGCACAGATTCGCCGTCAGATCGAGGAAACCACCTCGGACTACGACCGCGAGAAACTCCAAGAGCGCCTCGCGAAGTTAGCCGGCGGTGTGGCCGTCATCAATGTCGGTGCTGCTACCGAAACCGAGATGAAGGAAAAGAAAGCCCGCGTCGAAGACGCCCTCCATGCCACCCGTGCGGCGGTTGAAGAAGGTATCGTCCCCGGCGGCGGTGCGGCTCTTATCCGCGCCCAAAAGGCTCTCGCCAATCTCAAGCTCGAAGGCGACGAAGCCATTGGCGTTCAGATCGTCAACCGCGCTATTGAACAACCTCTCCGCACCCTCGCCGATAACGCAGGGCAGGAAGGTGCGCTCATCGTGCAAGAAGTCAAAAAAGGCAAAGGCAACGAAGGCTATAACGTCGCCACCGGCAAATTCGAAGACCTCGTCAAAGCCGGTGTGGTTGACCCAACCAAGGTCACCCGCAGCGCGTTACAAAACGCCGCTTCCATCAGCGGCCTGCTCCTTACCACCGAGGCTCTCGTCACCGAGATCCCCGAAAAGGAAAAGGCTCCCGCTATGCCTCCGGGCGGCGGCATGGGCGGCATGGACTACTAAGTCCGGCAACAGCCTAAATCATCACACCGAGGCGGCCGCAAGGTCGCCTCGGTTTTTTTGGGGACTTGCACTGAGTTTCGATAGTCTGAAGATCGAATTGGAAGGAGGCATTGATCTTGATTGACAGTTCTACTCGACAGACCAGTTTACTTTTATGATCAAGGAAATCGGAGCTTTTGAGGCCAAAACACATCTTTCGCGGCTTCTCGATGAGGTTTCGGAAGGGAGTACAATTTACATCACTAAGCACGGCAAACGAGTAGCCGAATTGCGTCCACCGGAGGTTAAAAGGCAGAAGAAAGCAAAGTTTGGCTGTACTAAAGGGTCAGGGTTTTATATGGCTCCAGACTTCGATGCGCCATTAGAAGTTTTTAAGGACTACATGTGAGATACCTCGTTGACACCAACGCGTGGATTGGATTCCTTGGCGGCAACAAAGGTTTCGGATCTCGCACCTGTGCGATCATAGAAAGCGAGCCGTAGGAGCGCCTGGTCAGCCTCACTAGAACCCTCGTTACCCCATAGCACACCCGCAAGCGCGTGGGTTCGGGGACTGAAAATTAAACATGGATAAACAAGATGGGCAGGATAATGGCAAAGAACTCATACAGAAGCAATTCAACGAACTGCATCATGACTTCCCATCCTGTATATCCTGTTCATCCATGTTAGAATTCTGAAATTATACATGGATAGACAGGATGGGCAGGATAATTGTGACCGGCGATTTGAAAAGCGGGTAAAATGGACGGTTTGAAAAGCGGATTTTCTTGTTCTCCGTTTTCTTCCAAAACTTCAGCAACAAACTCTTCTTCCTCCGTTTTCTTTCTCGTTTTGTTCGTGAGGAATTGA
>JAJTYZ010000026.1 GCA_021463515.1 Chthoniobacterales bacterium
GACACCATCATGGCCAGGGCGACAACCGACCCTGCCGGCCTTCCCAAGCTCGTCACGGAGGCCATGATCGCCATCGAGTCGAATTTTGAGCCTCTAAAGAATATCCTTCCCAAGGATTATGGCATTTTCGAGTCGAAGGTGTTGGAAGAATTGATGCGCCTTTTTAATAGCGAGCAGATCAAACGCGCAACGGGTGACGTTTTCGGGCGCATCTACGAATACTTCCTCGCCAAGTTTTCGATCCAGAAGGCACACGATAATGGGGAGTTCTTCACGCCGTCTTCGCTCGTGCAGCTTCTCGTGAATGTCATCGAGCCGGACCACGGCATCGTTTTCGATCCGGCATGCGGCTCCGGCGGAATGTTTGTCCAGTCCAGTCATTTTATCGAACAAGTCGGCGGCGACACTTCCCGGAAAGTCGTTTTCTATGGTCAGGAAAAAAATCGCGATACTATCCGCATTGCCAAGATGAACCTAGCCGTCCATGGGCTTGTGGGAGAAATTGCCGAGGCGATCAGTTATTATCAGGACGAGCATAATCTGGCTCCCAAGGCGGCTATGGAGCCGGGCGGCTGCGACTTTGTGATGGCCAATCCTCCCTTCAACGTGGACCTTGTGGATGCCGAGCGCATCAAAAACGATCCGCGCCTGCCTTTTGGCTTGCCTGGCGTAAATAAGGACAAGCGCGTCTCCAATGGAAATTACCTTTGGATTTCTTATTTCTGGAGTTACCTCAGTGCCAAAGGTCGTGCGGGATTTGTCATGTCCTCCCAAGCTTCCAGTGCGGGCAATGATGAAAAAACCGTGCGGCAAAAACTCGTGGAGACCGGTGCCGTGGATGTGATGGTCTCCATAAAAAGCGGCTTCTTCTATACCCGCACCGTGCCGTGCGAATTATGGCACTTCGACCGTAACAAACCTGCAGACCGCAAAGACCAAGTCCTCATGCTCGACGCCCGAGGAATTGGCCAGCTCATGAAAGGCTCGAAAAAAGTCCATGAGTTTACGCCGGAGCAGATGCGCAATCTCACCGCCATCGTCTGGCTCTATCGCGGACAACACGACCGTTTCCTTGCGCTTGTGCAGGATTATTTTCGACTCCATGCCGCCGAGTGCGCCGCCGTGCCGGAGAAACTCACCGCCTTCGAGTCTGCATTCACGGCCCTCGATGCCCCGTTCGCCGACCTTGCCAAGGCGATAAAAACCACGCCCAATCTTGATGCGGAAAAATCTCAAATCCTCACCGACACGTTGGCCGAACTCCGCGACGCCCGCAAAGCCTGCCATGCCGACGCAAAGGCTTTGCTTGCTGACATCACAGCCTTTGGAAAGAAAACAGGAACCCACCCACCCGCAGCCAACGCCGCGCAGCACGCCGCCCGCAAAACCTTTGATCCCGTTGCCGAGCGGGTTCGAGGGCTTATCAAGCAGGTGGACTTGCTTTACAAACTCGCCTCCCGCGCCGCCTCAACCGCTGCCGATCTCACCGAAGCGTTGGCCGAAGCCTACGACCGCCGTGCCACCGGCAAACTCATCAAACAGCTCGACGCCGCCCGCCATGCCGCCGTCGAGCAACTCAAACGCAGCACGTATTTTCACCGCCAAATTGCCTGGCTGCAGGACCGTTTCCCGCAGGCGAAAATGCAGCCCGTACCCGGCTTGGTGAAAGTCGTCACCCACCGCGACATCGAAGCCGCCGACTGGAGCCTCACACCCGGACGTTACGTGGGCGTCGCCCCGGCGGAGGTGGATGAAGATTTCGATTTTGAGCAGGCCATCGCCGAGATTCACGAGGAGCTGGCTGGTTTGAATGCCGAGGCGGAAGAATTGGCGGCGACGATTCAGAAGAATTTGGAGGGGCTGGGGGGATGAAGTGGAAGCTACTACCTATTTCTGAGGTATTCGTGTTAAAGCAGGGAACGTATCTCGACACTGAGGAGATGGTCGAATCACGAACGGGTGAATTTCCGTTCGCGGTTTACGGAGCAAACGGGATTGTTGGTTACTCAAAAAGGATGATGTATACAGAGAGAACACCGCTTATAAGCTGTCGAGGCGCAAACTGTGGCGTTGTTCATTTTACTGAACCCAACGCATGGGTCGGAAACAATTCAATCGCGTGCATTCCGAAAAGAGAAGTGGATCAGCGTTTCTTTTTTTACCAATTTTCAAATTCTCTGTTCACAGATGTGATCACAGGATCTGCTCAGCCGCAAATTACCCTAACAAATCTATCGCCTAAATTAATCGTTGTTCCACCAATTACAATACAACACACTATAGGTGACATCCTCTCCATCTACGACGACTTAATCGAAAACAACCGGCGGCGGATGGGGCTGTTGGAAAAGGCGGCGCGATTGCTGTATGAGGAATGGTTCGTCCGCCTCCGCTTCCCCGGCCACGAACACACACCCATCCAAAACGGTTTACCGCAGGGGTGGGAACGAGTACCAACTTCCGAAGCGATTGAAATCAATCCTAAATCCAGACTTACCGACGAAGACGAACATTGGTATGTCGAAATGGCCGATCTGCCCACGAATTCTATGGTGATTCAAAACGCGGTCAAGAGGGACGGTCGAAATGGTAGTAAGTTCCAGAATGGCGATACGCTACTTGCACGGATTACGCCATGCCTTGAGAACGGCAAAACTGGTTTTGTGGATTTCATGTTGGAGGGAGAAATCGGTCGGGGTTCTACCGAATTTATCGTACTACGTTCCAAGCGCGTGACATCGGAGTTTGTTTATTGCCTCGCCCGCACCTACCATTTTCGAGAGAATGCCATTAAGAGCATGGTAGGGTCATCCGGTCGTCAGCGGGTTCAGGAGAGTTGTTTCGAGAAGTTTCAAGTGCTCGTCCCACCGCAATCAGTCCTCAACATCTTCACTGACAACATCCGCCCAATCTTTAATCAGATCCACAATCTCCACCTCCAAACCCAAGCCCTCCGCGCAGCCCGCGACCTGCTGTTGCCGAGGCTCATGAGCGGGGAGATCGAAGTTTGAGAGAAAAGTTTCGAACTATCGCCTTTCAATTAGCCGGACAAAAACTTTCAATCAGTCGGTTTTTCATCCTGTCCATCCATGTTAATTCTTCCGGAACATGGAACATGGATAGACAGGATGGACAGGATAAAAATTAAACGACCATGATTACCGACATTTACAGCGAAGACCGGCTGGTGCAGGCGACTTTTGCCGATCATCTTCGTGATGTCCTTGGCTGGGAAAGCGTCTTTGCGCACAATGAAGAAACCTTTGGTCCCAATGGTACGCTGGGACGCACCAACGAACAGGAGGCGGTTCTCGTTCGTGACCTCCGCGCCGCCGTGCAACGGCTCAATCCCGACCTGCCCGAAGCCGTCCGCGAGCAGAGCGTGGAAAAGCTCACGCGGGTGGACTTCACACGTTCACTCATGCAGCACAACAAGGAATTCCATGATTTCATCCGCAATGGCGTTCCGGTCGAATGGCGGGATGCCGGCGGGCAAATTCGGCACGCCCGCGCCCGCGTCGTGGATTTTCATAATGTAGCCAACAACCGTTTCCTTGCCGTGCGGGAGCTGAAGCTCCAAGGCTTGCGAGTGCCCCATTACAATCGCCGTGCCGATCTCGTGTGTTTCATCAATGGGTTGCCACTTGTCTTCATCGAGCTCAAGGCAGTTTATCGGAATATGCGGGCGGGCTTTGATAACAACCTCACCGATTACCTCAGCGAGACGAGCATCAACCATGCCTTCCATCACAACGCCTTCCTCATCGTCAGCAATGGCAACCGCGCCCGCTACGGCTC
>JAJTYZ010000027.1 GCA_021463515.1 Chthoniobacterales bacterium
CTCGGAATCGGCGGGCTGTTCCTCCGAGTAGGCACGCCATAGCTCGTGCGGCAAAAATGGTATCATCCAATTCTTTAAATAAGCGCGGTTCCGCGCCGGTTTGTCTCGTCGGCGATGATTTGCATGAGCGCGTGAAACCCTCCGAGGCCCGCGCTATCCTCGATGGTTCACACCCATCAGTTCCTCACACCATCCGCGCCCCGCATCCACTGGAACGGCGGATGATTTTAAAAAATGTCGGACGCGAAGATTACGATACGTCACTCGAATGTTATGTGCGTCACGGTGGCTATGAGTCGTTGAAAAAAGCACTGAAGATGGAACCGGCGGCGATCATCGGCGAAATCAAAGCCGCCAATCTTCGCGGACGCGGCGGTGCCGGATTTCCCTGCGGTATCAAGTGGAGTTTTATCAAGCGCGATGATGGCAAACCGCACTACATCGTGGTCAACGGCGATGAATCCGAGCCGGGGACATTTAAGGATCGTTACATTTTGCATGAAGATCCGCATCAACTGCTCGAAGGACTGATGATTGCCGCTTGGACGATCAATGTTCCGCTCAGCTACATCTACATTCGCTGCGAATTTCCCGAGGCGGCCCGTATTGTGGAAAAAGCCATCGCCGAAGCGCGTGCGGCAGGATTTATCGGAAAAAATATTCTCGGCAGCGGCTTCGACAGCGAGGTCTATGTTCACCAAGGAGCGGGTGCTTATATTTGTGGCGAGGAAACCGGGCTTCTCGAATCTCTCGAAGGCAAACGCGCCTATCCCCGCATCAAGCCACCGTTTTTTCCGGCCGTCTTCGGCCTCTATAATTGCCCGACAATCGTCAACAACGTCGAAACTCTCTGCCACGTAAAACACATCATCAGCATAGGCAGCGAGGCTTTCGCCAAACTCGGCTCCCCGGGCGACGGCGGCACGCGGACTCTCTGCGTTAGCGGCGATGTCCAAAATCCCGGCTATTACGAACTCGGCTGCGGACAGCTCACGATCGGCCAGGTCATCAATGATCTTTGCGGTGGGCTCAAACCCGGACGCAAACTCAAGGCCATCATTCCCGGTGGCAGCTCAGCCAAAGTCCTCAAAGCGAATGAAAAATTCAAGCTGAAGCGCAAAGGCCCAGACGGTGCCGAGATTGTCGAGGAAGTGGATCTCATGGATTTGGTGATGGATGCCAACTCGCTGGCTTCCGCCGGTTCGATGATCGGGAGCGCGGGCGTCGTCATTCTCGATGACTCTCGCGACATGCTCTGGGTTCTCAACAACCTCAATGATTTCTACGCGCACGAAAGCTGCGGACAATGCACGCCCTGCCGTGAGGGAAGTCTGTGGATGTCAAAAATCACCACCCGCATGCTTCATGGCGATATCAAAGCCTCGGATGCCAAGCAGCTCGTTCATATCGCCGGCAACATCGCCGGACGCACCATTTGCGCCTTCGGAGAGGCCTGTTCTTGGCCGACGCAAAGTTTCGTCGGAAAGTTCCGCGAAGAATTTGAACCGCGTACCGAAGGAACTAACGGTGTTCCTACTCAGAAATCCTGAGCCGTTCTCATGCTGCTATGTCCCCTCGGCTCTTGGCACTAGCTCCGCTGGCTTAGGTTAAGCGACCGGTGCGGGTATTATTCCTTTCCGAAATGCTCCGCGGTGAGGTTGGGGAGGAAGCGCGTGGCTTCTTGTAGGACATCGGCGCAATGACCATAGACGCCAGAGCAATGGTGAATGTAGGGGCCACGGATAATTTGCTCTTCCCATCGCGGCCAGTTGTTGACCTCCATGTAGGCATAAAACTCCTGCGTGTAAGGCCCAGGTACCGTTTTCCCTTCGCCAAATCCTAAGCGGTACCCAGCACTGTCTCCATCAAATCTGCCTACCGTGAGCGGGCCATCCTTGAGTTTGAAATGAACCAACCCAGGCGGGAGACCCTTGAGAATCCACGGAACTCCAACTTTGGGGCGTTCTTTGGCCTTCCGGTCGCGAAGCGAGAGCGGCGCATCGGCGTGCCAGAGCAAAACGGCGTTATCATGTTCCGGATGCCGAATCGTCAGATCCGGTAAAAACGAAGGCTCCTCAAGGGCACTGGCGGCTTCGAGAATGGCCGATGAAATGGCACCGTGAATATCGGATTCTGGAGCTACGGGGTAGCCAAGGTCATTCAAGAGCGCATTTCCCAACGCGGGGGACATGCCGAAGAGTTTTGGGACGGCAAAAAATGACTGAACGCTCAAGGTGTCCAATTTTAATTCTTCGATAAGCGCAAGACATTCATCACGCCATGCAAAATTGAGGAGCATTTTTCCCGGCTCAGAACCGAAATCAAACCACGAGGCCATCGCCTCCGCTTCCTTACGATACGCCTCTCTTTGCTCGCGCTCACGATGCAGTACGCGGTCAATGAGGAGTGCCATTTCGTAGGGGATGAGTTGAATACCGAATTTCTGCAAGAGATCAATTTCGCTGCCGATGGTAGAATAGAAAAAGTCCACCCGCTGACCAAAGATGCCAACACGCATGGTTTTGATGGTTTTCACGACGCGAGCAGCGCGACAAAAGCGATCAAAGCCCTGGGAGAACGTGTCGCTTTCAGGGTGACTGTTGACAATGTAGGAAAAAGGAACTCGTAGGGAATAGAGCACCTTGCTTGTTGCAAGCGTGCCGCAAAGTGAGTCCCGCAGACGACTACCATCTTCGAGCGGAGCACCATCTCGTGGCCCCCACAGCAAAGTCGGTACGCCACATTCCTTAGCAATCATGCCCGCCGCGCCTTCCGTCCCAAAATTGCAATGCGGAATAAACAGCGCGTCAATTTTTTCGCCTCGAAAAAAATCCACCACCGGCCCGACATCATCCTGCCGCCGCACCAACCCGTCGCCGTCGGGAAGAACCTCATCCAGTCCCACCCACGTCACGCCGTAGTCGGTCATGATTTTTTCTAGCTTCGCCTTCTGCCGCAGCGCGTCTTCATGGGAGAACACGAATTTTCCGATAGGACAAAAACCGAGTTTAATTTCCTTTTTCATAATGCAGAAACGGCATTCTGCCGCGTTTATTTAGGGCTGGCAAGCGGGTGAGAAGTCGCTTTTATCCTCGTCACGGAGAGCGGCGGCAATAACCAGCCGCCATCCGTCGTAGTGAAATCTTCAATTTCCTCAAGCGAAGCTTCTACGCTTTTGGCGCTAAAGCATCGTGCGGATTCCGCTGATCCCAAGGATTCCGGAAGGCGGAAATCCACGGTTTCGTCCATGGAACGGTTGACAACAAAGACCCAAAGCCCTTCGCCATTGCGCAGTGCGAGAGCATCCACCTGTGGGATGCCCGGCGCAAGATTGGGGGTGTCCATCTCCAGCGGTAAAACCTCACCGGGGAACGCCGGGCGGTACAACGCGAAGAGGCGGCTGATGGCGGTTTCTACCACATGGGTTTTCTCGTTGAGGAGAAGCCCCATGCCGTTAATCAGTTGCTCATAGGCGGCCACCTCCATCGCCGGGGCGAGCCGCGCCATCATGTGAAACATGCCCGCAACGAAAAAGGCATGATGCGCATCGTCCGGCTCAAAAAATTCCCGCCCATCCCAGTGCGCCGCATAGAGCCAATAATTCCACTCCGGCAAAGCCACGCGAGGTGGAAAGCCCGCCGCACGGCAATCCTCAATAAGCTCCCGCAGGTCATTTTCAATTTTTAGAACGCTGTCGAGAGCATTGTGGAATTGTTCCTGCGGATTTTCATGCCACTGACCCTTGTAGCGATTGATGGCGATAATATCTACAAAGCTCCGTGCCTCCTTAAGCATCAGCGAACGCAGCTCCGTGGCCGGTTCTCCCCCCGCTCCCCCACAAAGTGGCTCGCCCCACCCGATGATTGCGCAGCGTGGATAATTTTTCCGGATCGCCGCCGAATAATGCCGCACGGCTTCCAAATACATCGGAGCCGTCATGTGGGCACTCTCCCAAATTCCATAATGCTCATTGCCCAATTGAAAATAAGCCTCCGGCACTTCCAACCCGCGCTGGATGTACCAATCCGTGCAATACCGCGCCCATGCTCCCGCTTCCTCCGGATCTCCTGTGCCGATATTGACGGTAATATACGGCTTGGTTCCGTGCGCGTGACAGAGCGTCAAATATTCGTCCGTCCCGAAGCCATATTCAGCGCGGAGTTTCGCCACCGGATCGGGCAGCGAGGGACGCAAATGATCCGGGCCGATGCCCAAATGCCAGCGGTAATTGGTGGACTGACACCCACCCGGAAACCGCAGGGTAGAAAGCTTCATGCGCCCAATGGCCTCCTGCACAGCGAGAGACAAATGGGGTTCGCCAACTGGGCGAAGATGGATTTGATCAAAAATGACCACCCCACGATTTTTAAAAACGATGAAAAATACCGCCTCGTGATCCTCGCGCATAGAGCGCAGCGGCACCCGATAGCGTTTCCAGTAAGCCGTGTCTATCACGCCCTCCGCCATGCTGTAAGCATCCGCACGACTCGGCCGTGGCCGCAGGGAAACTTCCAGCGTGACCGGATGGTGCCGCACCTTGGCCCAGATTTCCAACTCTAGCTCCTCGTTGGCACCCAACCGCACATTTGTCTGGATCAGCCCAGCGCCGGGGCTTCCATAGACGTTGACCAACTGACTCTCATCGCCCGAGAGAAACATCCCCCGCACCAGCTCATATTGCACATTCCCCATGTGCCCGCCGATCGGCAACCAGCCATGAGCCAGCCCCACCCGCTCATCCGCCGGAGAGCAAAACTTCGAGTTTTCCAACCGATCCGAAAGCAACGCCCGCGCCGGCCACAAAGCCAATTCCAAATTAGCCCCTAGCAACGATGCAGAAGCCATCGGGCCGCTGTGGTCGAGAATTTTGGCGTGGATTAATTGCCTGCGTTTGGTCGGCGCTCCATTCTCTGACTCATGCGGCCCCCGCGTTGCAGCGAGGCATCGAGAATTTTTTTTAGCCACGGCCGGACTATCTTCAAATAATTTGTTCATTAGTTATTTTCGCGTGATTGAGATTGATGAATGATAGGAAAATTTAGTGATTTTCCATTCATGTCGCGTAGAGCTAGCGAAACACTCCAATCAAAACCATCAGCTTGGGGATTCTCTCGCGTGGAATGACCTTGCTCATCAGATAAAATCACGAAACGATTGATCCCTTTTTTAAGTTCTATTTTGACGGCGTTACGATCTGGCCAGTCAAAATTTGGGCCTTCTCGTCCAAATATTTTCTTCTCATTTAAATAAACCGTAAAAGGATAGAAGCTACTGACAAAAGCTGTTGCGTCCTGATTTTCAGGGACGTCTATCGAAACACTCGCGAAAGCCTTGCTTGGTGGGTGACCTAAACCACTGCGTTGAAAAGCGCGATTAAAGTCGAGGAAGCCGCTCGAAGAAGTGTAGTGCTGCCAAGTAATAGTTTGGCCATCAACGGTAAACGGCGATATGAGAGTTTGAGAAAAAATAGAAGCCTCGCGAGCTTTATCAAGAGCGGAACGGGGGATAGGGCCAAGAATTTCCCATTCAGTAATAAATCCACGTTCTTTCGGGAAATACGTCGCTAATGTTGTGGAGCGTGCCGCTTCCATGCGGACACGGGCATCTTCTAGTTTATGCGGGCTAACGCGTTCTTGTAGTGCGATCTGACGAAAAACCTGATCAAACGCCTTATTCGCCGCTTCCCATTGACCGGCCTTGGCTGCATCTATCGCAGTAAGGTAAAAAACCAGATAATCGTGGCCAAGTTTGACGTACTCAATCCGTTTGTTTTCCATTTCGCTGAGCCCGGGGGTATTCCGGGCTTCCTCGAGCTTCTGGGTGGCCTTTTTGACCATTTCCCGAGGAAAGATTTCTTCCAATCGGTAAATGCTCACCCCAACCGCCGGACGCTCCGGGTCGTTGTAATTCGTCACTTCTGCAAGTGTCTTGTAATAGTCGAGCATAGTTGCAGCAGCAGGCCCAAAGAATTCTTTGGTAAAGCTCTCAAGAAGAATATTCGGATCTTGTGTAGGATCTACCATCATGCGAGCGCGGATGTAATCATTGAGAAAAATCCCGGGCGCATGCGACATGTGGGTAAAGTCCGTATGAAATCCTTTGGCACCCAGTTTATGTAAGCGCCGCATGGATTCCGCCATATCGAGGTAATTAGGGAATGGCAGCGCAGCACCCCATGAGGGTGGATTATATTCGTAAATATAAACATTGGGCGTCAGTTTAAGCCAATCGCGCACAAGATTTTCAAATTGCTGAGGTGACGAGGTATTCGGTGTAGGCGTCATGCGTAAATTGCAGTACCCAAACCGAGTGACACCAACGACCATAGCTGGATCAACCGTCGCATTCACCGGAGGGAGGGTGTGGTTTAAATAAGAATAGAAACCTACGGACTTATTTGGAAATTCTTTGCGGACACCTTGAAGAACGGCATCAGCAAATCGCACGACGCGATCCGTCATGGACGGTAGGCCGTTAATCCCGAGCGCACCGGGAGCGTCTAAAGCGCGAGATTCGGGAGATTCCGAGAATCCTATATTATCTTCAGGATCCATGGGATAAGTCCGAGCAGTAGGATTGGTGCGAAAAAACTTCTTCGCATGTTCGATTTTAAGTTGAATGACGTCTGGGTTACTCGTTTCGGGCTGGGTCGTATTTCGCTCGCCGTCCACGAGAGCAAAGTACTCCGGATGCTGGGCAAAGTATTTTTCTGGTTCTACGCCTTGGCGCCAATAGTGAAAACAGGGGAGCCAAGTGGCACGGGCCAGCCGATTGCGCTGCATCCATTCAGGAGACTTATCTGCACCAAACCCCGTATCCGATCCGATTTGTACGATGCTGGTTCCGAGAGGCAGAGAAAGTTCGCGGTGCTTCGGGATGACTTCTCCAAGTGCCCCCGGCAAAATCCATCGCGCTCCCCAACTTTCCAACAGCTTGTAAAAGCCTCCGGAAATTCCGGCGGGTGTTTCACCGCGAATGGTAATTACGTCCGGTGTGATAGAAATTTCTGCTGCTGTTTCGCGGAAGCCTGTCGGCAGCGAAGCCAATGGTGAATCTTTCGAGCCAACAGGAAATAATTCGACGCGCAACGGCACCTTACCTTCACCAGCTTTTTCAAGCGGAGTGCCCGTCATCACCTCGAAGACGCGGGAAAAATCCGCGACCGGATCGAGCGGAAGCGCACGGAGCTGCTGGCGTTGTGTTTCGCTGATGTCCAGCGCAAGGAAGGATTTTCCATCGCGAAAAATCGAAAGAACATCGGCACTTTTGGCGAGGAGAGGAGAGGGAAAGATGCCAAACGCCAAGCACGACAGCAGGGTAATACGCAATAAAATCATGACCGCTAATTTAGCTGGGACTGATCAGCAAGAGAATGCCCTGAACTACCCTTGCTTGACTTTCCTTGCTCTTATTCTGCGCTCAATGAGCACATTGACTTTTTCGAGAGAAAGCAAGAAAAGACAAGTATGGACAAACCGAGGCATTGCACGTAGGCCATTTGCCTTGCAGGGTTGAGCCATGCTCACCGCGCACAAAATTATAAAGGGCACCTTCTATGCAGCGTTGGCACTTTGCTTCGGCGTGCTGATACCGCAAGCTTGTGCCGACACCATCGAATTAGAACCCGTAGCGGATGTGGCCATTCTCTATTCTTCCACACCCCCCTTCCGTCAGAATCTTCTGAACGGTGGCAAAGCTCCCATCGGCGCCTCGATCCATAGTGGGGGAAGTCGAGATCGAGGAAGCTGCTCTCTCCTGCGGTTTGATCTCAAGGAAATTCCGAAAGGGGCAAAAATCGAAAAGGTGTCATTGATTCTCATCCCATCCTATTCTTATGAGGCCAACGTCTATGACGCCCAAGAGCGCCTCTCCGTTTATCAACTTGCCTCAGAAAATGCAGCATGGGTAGAAGGAATCGGAGAGTCTTTCAATGAGCCAGAAGTGGCTCCAATCACCGTTCCCGGTGCTAATGGCGTCTATTTAAATATGGAATCCTATGAGGATGACGATCATCATACGGGAACAGCATGGCTCAGCACTGGAAGACACATTGGTCTGTTGGATTTTACGGGTGATGAGCTGGCAGCCTATTCCTTGAGTGAGGCTGGACTAGCCAAGGATCAATCTATCAGTATAGACCTCCCGGCTAAACTGATTGAGGACTGGATAGAAAATCCAGAACTGGCTAAAGCTGGCTTGGTTCTTTGGATGAATTCGGACGATCAGAATTCTTTCACCCAGTCAAAATTTGCGATTTTTCAGAGCCGCGAAGGAGAGATTTCTCCAAGATTGGTTGTAGAATATAGTAAGCATTGATCCCTTTTAAGCATGAACCGTCAACTTCAGCAAGATGGGTTCACCCTCTATGAGCTCCTTGCTTCAATTTGTATTGTTCTTCTACTCATTGCACTGATTATACCGGCATGGATTAAGGTGAAACAGACAACTGGCAATGTGCAATGTGTAAGTAACTTGCGACAAATTGGCATAGGCTTTATCGGCTATATTAATGAATACGGTTATGGCCCTCCGCACTGGGGGCCTTCGTTTTTCGATCCCAATAGTGGAAGTAATTTTTTATGGACGGGGCATCTTGCGCCCTATTTGGGAATTGCGGGCGATGTAAATCAGGCAAAACTTCCGAATATTTTTGATTGTCCACAGGATCCCGACAGCAAGTCACGGCCCCGCAATCGCGGTTTTATTTCAACAGCGGATAATTGGGCTATTAGTTATGGGTTCAACTACCCTTGGCTCACCAGCCAAAAGGGGTGGTGGCGAGGAGTCACTAATCTTCGGGCGATTTCTAACCCAACCACCCTCGTTTTAGCTGCTGACAGCCTGCCTCTTTCCAAGGGCGGCACGCTCATCGCCTTAATTGATCCTTCTACGTGGCTCAACCATTCCGATCGAGGAATGGATTTTCGGCATGGAGAAAAGGCCAACGCCGTTTTTCTTGATGGCCATGTTCAAGTACTAGGAGTGGAGTCGCAAAGTGACCCGAAGTACTGGCAGCCTCTCCGGTAAGATGCTTATGAAGCGGGATTTTCAATTTTCGGATATTGTTTCTCCTAGCGAGCTAAAAATCTTGCAGAATCCCCAGAAATGGCGGTGGGTTTCGACCTTGGTTAAACCCCAGTTGCGTCCTATCAGCTTTCCCCGCTACAAATCGTACGCCAAAGCTCACGCTCATGCGCCGATGCATCGAGAAATTTTCCTCGCTTTGTCTGGAGAATGCTTGTTTCTCCTGCAGGATAAAGTTTATCGCGTCACCCCGGGAGTTGTGATGATGTTCAACCGCCAAGAATGGCACGATCGTGATTTGGCTACGTGGAACAAAGGTTTTCGCCATCTCTGGCTGCATTCCTCGAATCAACATGCCATCACCTCGAACCTCAATGCCGTTGATCGGCGGAGCAAACGGACGGACACTTCGCTCAAGTTGATTTCGGGCCATAATCCCCAGCTTCTCACGGGATTGTGGGATCTCTGCGCTGCAGGCGCGCCTTGTTCACCGGCCCACTGGGCATTTCTTAAGTCGGTGATTACGACCTGCATTTTTGAGTCCTTGAGCGACTGGCAACATCCTGCCTCCACCCATCCTCACGAATTGGTTGTTAAATCTTTGTGCGAGCATATTCAGAAAAACCTCGATAAGGAGTTAACCCTAGAATCTCTTTCTCGTTTCGCTGGCTACAGCCCCTATTTTATTCATCGGATTTTTCAGCGCCATGTCGGGACACCTTTGCACCGCCATATCATGGGAGCACGGCTCGAAGAGGCAAAAAGACTATTGTCGTCAGGGCTGTCCGTCACCGCCGTGAGCGAACAGGTAGGGATGCCCTCCCCCTCGTATTTCAGCCGCTTTTTTAAAAAGCACACCCGCTACACCCCCCGATGGTGGAGCGAGGTGCATCAGGTTCAAAAATAGAAAAAATAACGGCGATTTTTATTCTCGAACCGTCGTGAATTTGGTGGGCATAGAAAGCAGGTGTTTTCGGCAGACACGCGGCAATTTCCGACGACGTAGCTACGCTCCCCGTGCGATACAGCCGACAAGATTTTCTAAAAATGCCGAGCAAAAAAAGGCCAGTGAGGGCAAGCCGTGGCATTGTCAGCACGTGCAGGAAGTGACAATGTTTGCCCGTTATGAAAACACCCATATCCCTCGTAAAACACTCCGCAGGTCAAAGGAAATATTATGCTTTTTTTGGCCTCATCACCACGTTAATCCTCGTTTTTACCAGCTCGCTACAAGCGGCGATACTGACGCTCAACCCGACCAATGACACCATGCTCACGGTTGGGAACACGAACAATGTGGACACCTACAAAAACATAGGTGCTGGAACGCTCCTAGGAGGCAGTATTTACGCCCCTAAAGGCGAGTTCTCACTGCTGCGCTTCGATGTATCGAGCCAGGTTCCTATTGATGCAACAATCAACTCGGTCACTTTGAAGCTGACCGCTGCTTATTCCTATGCTTACTCGCACAGCGAAACACTGAATTTTTGGCAAATTAGCACAAACAATGCGGCATGGGTCGAAGGCACTTCCGTAGGGGTGGCAACCAATAACGGAGCAACGGGCCGATACCTCAACCAAACGTCATTCACAAGCGTCAGCGTCCACGGCGGAACAAACTGGGCGAGTGGCGGAGTCTTTGCTAAATCAGCAGGCGATTTAGGTGCGGTCGTGGGAGTAACCTCTATGGGGTCGGGCGTTACGAAAGATGTAACTTATAGTTTTAACTTGAGCAATAGCCTCATCTACGGATGGCTTGCCGACAGCAATGCCCAATCCGCAGGACTCGCTTTCCACATGACCAATAGCGAAGGAGATGCGCCGCCTGCCTCTCGATTCCTCTACTTTTACAGCATGGATTCCGGTAAGGGTTCTAGCATGCTTCCCCAATTGACGATTGATTATACCCCGATTCCTGAACCAGGCACATTGGGCCTTATTGGTTTTGGTGGTTTATTGCTTTGGCATCTGCGGCGGCGGAGCCAACGCAGCTAAATGGCCTCAAAGCGTCAACTGGAGTGAGGCGACCCTGAACTCTGTACCGAGAACCAAGGTCTTACTTTTTGACATTTTCTATTTTCTGCATCGGCTGCACAACCTCCGTACCCGCCCTCGGGGAGTGTCTCCGGCACCCTCGCCGGAGACTTTGTCGTGAGATTCTCCATCGAATGTGCCGTGCGGGGGCGTGCGGCACGACACCCGAGGGCGCGTGTGGTACCCTCCTGAAAATCTGAGAACATCGAAATCTTCCCAAACACGCCCTATCTTCGTGCCATTGGATCAACGGTTGTGTTGCTCGTATCGAAGCTGCGGGTCACAAGCTCGGGTTGGCTCTCCTCCACTGTACGCCTAACAGCTGCCCTTACATCTCCCCCAAGCGGCTTTGGAACACTTCATAAACCCAGCGCCGTCCTCCGACAAACATGCACGTTGCCGTTCGCTGACCGTCTATCATCTCGTATTCGAAGATCACCCGGTACGCCCCGACTCGCAGTCGGCAGAATCCCTCCAAATCGTCGTCAAACTGCCGGATTTCGTTGCGGGCATCTCGATTGTCGTCATGGGTTCAATTGTGAGCGTGGAGGTTTTAGACTGCCCGATGCAACCTTGGTGGCGGACGCAAAGACATCCGGCCATTTGGGCTAAAGGAATTGGAATTGGCTCATGACGTTCGGTTGATTCGCACTTCCAAGTCACTAAGGATATCAAGCACA
>JAJTYZ010000028.1 GCA_021463515.1 Chthoniobacterales bacterium
AATCAGCTCTTGGGAGTGTCAGGAGTCGGAGCGGGGGCCGGAGGCTTGGGATTGCTCTCCCCGGTCGGCGGAGTCGGCGGATCCTGGCAAACAGCGAGCAGAGATGAAGCCGGCAGGACAAGAAGCCCGACAGTCAGCACGAGAGAAAGAAATGTTCGTGAAATGCTCATTTTCATGAGAAAGGGGAGGTTGATACAAAAAAAAGAATGTCATGACAAGGAAAAGCGGCGTGCTATTTGGAGGCGCCCCTTTTTTCGCTATCAAATATGGACAACATGCACGTCAACGATCCCGCGGTTATTATCTCCCAAGCCTGCGAAGGCGGACGGTGGCTGCAGGGATATGTAAGGGGAAAATTGCGTTACGACCCGGTTTTTCCCGCAGCACAAACGATCATTTCACGGTCTCCGCTTCCGATCATGGACCTTGGATGCGGACTCGGCTTACTCGGACTGTGGTTGCACGTTCATGGTATCACTTCAGCCTATTGTGGCTGCGATCTAAGCGACTGGAAAATTGCTGTTGGGAACAAGGCCGCCGAGCGGCTTGGCTTCGGAAATTTTAAGATCGAAGAATCGAACATGTGTCTTTATCCACTCGCCACTCCATCCATCGTATGCGCCCTCGATGTCATTCATTATCTTCCGCCCGATGTTCAAGCATCCTTGATCAAAAAGATGGCTCTCGCCGCACAGGATGGCTCTGTGGTTTTGCTCCGCACCGGCGTACGAGGCTGTGGGTGGAGAAGTGGAGCGACACTCCTCGAAGAATGGTGGACACGTTGGTGCGGTTGGATACGAGGAGGGCACCTTAATTTTCCATCTTTGCCGGCATTGATTCGGGCATTTGAAGCTGAAGGTTGCAGGGTGAAACATCAACCACTCTGGGGCAAAACGCCCTTCAGCAGCTACTGGTTGGAAATTACCGCAGCACATTCGACAATCGTCTCGCGAATTGTTTAGTTTACGCGATAGTATGAACCCCATGCGCCCGTAGCTCAGGGGATAGAGCAGCGGATTTCTAATCCGTTGGTCGCAGGTTCAAATCCTGCCGGGCGCGCCAATTTTTATGACACACCAAACAACTATCACCTCACCAAATCCGACAATCTCCCTCTGGCCGGAGGGGAAAATGCCCGGTGAAAGCACGGCGGAACTCGAAACAATACTACCACCATCGGGAGACGGACGCCTTCACGTCACCAACGTCAGCCAACCCACCTTCGAGATATTTTCTGCTGCCGGAAACTCCCCTCGCGCTGCTGTCCTTATTTTTCCCGGGGGAGGTTATGAACTCCTTTCCATGGAAAAAGAAGGCACCGATGTCGCTCGTTGGTTCCAAAGTCTAGGCATAAGTGCCTTCGTGTTGAAATACCGTGTTCCTAAGAATCGTGAGGGTGCTTTGCAAGATGCCCAACGCGCATTGCGACTAATTCGGAGTCGGGCGAAAAAATGGAACATTGATGCAACACGGGTAGGCGTGATCGGATTTTCTGCAGGAGGGCATCTGGCAGCGCGCATGAGTTCGCCCTCGACGCAGCCGTCCTACGCCGCAGTGGATTCTGATGATAAAACGTCGTGTCGCCCGGATTTTACCATCCTCATTTACCCCGCATATTTATTTACGGAAGGTCATCATGTGGCACCAGAGGTGAAACCGGGTGCGCTCCTTCCTCCTGTTTTTATCGTTCATTCCGACGACGACTTGAACCACATTCCCAGCAGTAAGGTTTATGCGGCAGCACTGCAAGCGGAGAATCTACCACACGAATTTTGCCACTACGCTACGGGAGGGCATGGCTATGGACTATGCCCTACTTCGGATGCCAAGGAATGGCCGCAACGCGCTCACGATTGGTTACGAAACAATCACCTGTTGTCAGAAAAGCCCTAGCTCCGACCTCCATTCTCCCCATGAGGAGCCGGGAAAAAGTTCAAGTACGTGTAGCCTTCAAGCGCTTTCTCGTAATTGGCGAGCAGTCGCATGCCTTCATTGGGCTTTAGGCGGTCCTGACGAATGGCCGCATCTACCTGCACCTTCATCCGTCGGGTTAACTCACTTTTTTCCCACTGGGTGAGTGCAAGAACATTGCTGATCGTATGTCCCCCAATGACCTCCTCGACGTAGTAGCCGCTGTCTTCATCCTCATCGAGGAAGATGTGCATCTCATTAACACGCCCAAAAAGATTGTGCATATCGCCCATGATGTCCTGGTAGGCACCCACGAGAAATAGCCCAATGTAATATGGCTTCCCTTCCTGCAAAGGATGCAAGGGCAACGTTGGTTTCACGTCTTGCAAATCCACGAAACGTGCGACTTTGCCATCGGAATCGCAGGTGATATCCACCAGCGTTGCCTGACGTGTGGGTGCTTCTTTGAGGCGGTGCAGGGGCATGATGGGAAAAAGTTGTCCCAGTGCCCAGTTGTCGAGAAGCGATTGAAAGACGGAAAAATTGCAAAGCACCTGGTCGCCGAGAGAAACCTCAAGTTCTTTCACTTCTTCCGGCACATAGCGCATCCCGCGAAATAGTTCAACGACACGTGCGGCGATGCGCCAATACACGATTTCCACCTTCGCCTTTGCGGGTAAATCCAAAAGCCCTAACCCAAACATCGAGTCTGCTTTTTCCCGAATTTCATGCGCATCGTGCAGGCTTTCCAAGCGATGCTTTTTCCCGAGAGACGCATACAATTCTAAAATGTCCTTCACCACTCCGGGATCATCCGGTGCGGCGACGATTTCCGGAGTATCGGCAACTTTTTCAATCGCCCCAAAAGCCTCCACCACCAAAATGGAATGATGCGCGGCAATGGCGCGTCCGCTTTCGCTCACCAACACCGGATGCGCAACTTTTTCCTCATCGCAAATTTCCTGCACCGCAAAAACCACATCACGCGCATATTCGTGCAATGAATAATTGGCCGAGCTGTCAAACGTCGTTCGCGACCCATCGTAATCAATCCCCAGCCCACCTCCGACATCGAGATAGCCAAGCTCGTGCCCAAGTTTATGTAATTTCGTATAAAACCGTGCGGCCTCGCGCACAGCGCGTTTAATAGTGCCAATGTCCGGAATTTGCGAGCCGACATGAAAATGTACGAGCTTGAGACAATGCGCCATCCCCTCTCGGTGCAGTAATTCGCTGGCAGCGACAAGTTCCGCCGTTGAAAGTCCAAACTTCGCATTGTCCCCGCCGCTGGTAGCCCATTTGCCCGCGCCTTTCGTCGAAAGCCGCACACGAACGCCAATCCATGGCTCAACGCCCATCGTCCGCGCAATAGACAACACTTGTGTCAGTTCCTCGATTTTTTCGACCACCATGACGAGACGTTTGCCAAGCTTGCGCCCGAGCATGGCATTGCGAATGTAATCGGCATCTTTGTAACCATTGCAAACAATCAGACTCTCCGGATCGGTATGGGCAGAGAGCGCGGCAAGAAGCTCGGGCTTACTTCCCGCTTCGAGGCCGAAATGGAACTCCGCTCCCGCATCCACAATTTCCTCCACGACTTCACGGAGTTGATTCACCTTAATGGGAAAAACGCCGCGATACACATTGCGATAACCCGCGCTCGCGATGGCTTCGGCAAAGGCAAGATTCACGGTACGAACGCGGTGCCGCAGCAAATCCTGAAAGCGCAACGTGAGCGGAAAGGCGAGTTCGCGCGAACGCGCCTCCTCAACCAACTCCATAATATCTACCTCACATGCCGAACTTCCGGCTGGGCGCACCGCCACATGGCCGCGTGCGTTAACCGTGAAATAGGGTGAACCCCAGCGCTCCACATTGTAGAGCGCCACTGCTGATGAAACGTCCCAATCTTGCATCCTTCGCTCGCGCTGATAAGGCCCCACGCCAAAAATATCAACCGCAATCATTGCATCATGAAAAATTTCCATTGGCTGAAAAAATTTCTTTGCACAAACTTTGGGCATGCCTCACTCCAAACTTCCCCACATCGAACACGAAGTAACCGTGATGTTTTACGACACGGATTGCGCTGCCGTTGTCCACAATCTTGCCTATCTACGGTTCATCGAAGAAGCGCGAACGCTCATGGCCAGTGCTATGGGAATGCAATTGCGGAACATGGTGGAAACCGGACTTTATCCCGTCGTGTTGCGTACGGAGATTGATTATCGCGCCCCGGGGCGCGTGGGAGATCGCCTTCTCGTGCGAGGAGGTGTCACGGAAGTGGGCCGTGTACGTTTTGGCGTTAGCTTTGAAATTATTCGTCTTGAGGACAGCATCCTTCTCGCCACCTGCCATCAGTCACTCGCTCTCATCCGAATGCCCGGAGAAAAAGCCGAACGACTCCCTGCGGAATGGTTTCAGCCAAAAGGCTAAACGACCGACTGCAACAAACGAGACACAACGCCAAGTGCCAACGTCAGTTTTTCTCGCACACCAGGTGCAAAACCCCGCTTTTCGTGCAATAGCAGAAGTTGAACGGCATCCGCTCGCAGCAAACTAGCCGCACCGACCTCAAGATGAATCGTCAATCCCCGCGCCTCACCCCACCCCGCCCGAGACGCATCTAAGGCGCGGTCCATCGAACCGGAGGCCGCATCGAGAAGTTGTTCATGACGTAAATCCAAAGGCATATTCCATGATGCCAAAACCTCATTTCGCCGCGCCAATAAACAGGCACTAATCCCGGGCAGCCCGCAACACAAACGCGGCATGTCCGAAGGCGCAATACGGTCTTCGGTATGAAAAATTTCCTGGAGTGCTTTATCCGGTCGTAGCCCCACACTATTCCACGAAACCACCGTGCGTGTCATGCGCGGCAACCCCGCCAATACGCGTCCGCGCAGCTCCTCCGCTTCAATCGCGCCCACCGCGACAGGCCAAATTTCCAGCTCACGCAAGATATGGAGCGGGTGCTTTCCTTTGGGGCGAAGCGCAAGCGAACGTGTCATAATACAACCGACAACAAAACCCGACCTAGCCACGGGAGCAAGCTCCCGTTTATGGGAACCGTGAAAATTTTAGGCATTCTCAAACAGCGATGCGGTCAACGAAGGAGCAATATCCTCGGCGAGAGAAGAACTCACATCGCGCAAACGTGCTTGTGCCGCCGCATAGGCAATCATCGCCGCGTTATCGGTACATAATGTCGGTTCGGCAAAAATCACCGCCATCCCTGCATCGTACGCAGCCGCTGACAACGCCTCCCGCAAGCGTGCGTTTAAACTCACTCCTCCACTCACGGCTATTAAATCCCGACGGTTTTCTTTCGCCGCCTGCACAGCTTTGTGAACTAGCACATCCACAATTGCCTCCTGAAATCCAGCGCACACATCAGGACGATCGGCGGATGAAATTTTCGGAAGCAAATACTTCACGGACGTTTTTAATCCGCTAAAGCTGAAATAAAAATTGCCCGAGTTTTTCATTCCCCGTGGAAATGGAAATCGCGTCGAATCCCCACATCGCGCTTCGGCTTCCACCGCAGGGCCGCCCGGATAGCCCAAATCTAGAAGTTTCGCCACTTTATCGAATGCCTCACCGGCAGCATCATCTAGCGTTCGTCCCAACAAACGGTAATGACCAGCCGTTATAATATCCACCAGCAGTGTGTGTCCTCCGCTCACGACAAGTCCCAATGCTGACGGAATTTCGCGACGTCCAAAAAATGGAGAAAGCAAATGCCCTTCGATATGATTGATGGCAAGAAACGGGCGATTCAAGGCCAACGCATATCCTTTCGCTGCGGAGGCTCCCACCAGCAAAGCACTCGCCAGTCCCGGGCCCGTTGTCGCCGCAAAAGCATCCATCACATTCAACGTCAATCCCGCCTGGGCCAACGCCTCGGCGACGACCGCTTGCAAATGCGCCAAATGATTGCGAGACGCCACCTCCGGCACGACGCCGCCGTAAGCCGCATGAATCGAGGCTTGAGATGCAATGGAACTTCCAAGGAGCTCCTTTGTTCCACGCAACACAGCGGCTGCTGTTTCATCGCACGATGTTTCCAGAGCAAGCAAAAGAGGCTCATTCATACAACAACACTCCACGCAGCGCATCCACCGCACGTTGCAAAGGCATATCGCCTCGCGGTACTCCTGCAGCACGTTTTTTTCCCGTCGGCAATTCCTCCCGACGCCGTGCCGCGAGTAATGCCGATTCACTCTCGGCAGTCATAGGAGCCACGATGTGAGGGGCAATCCCTTTTTCATGAATCAATTGTTTTCCCGGCGTAAAATACTTTGCCGTGGTGAGTCGCACCGCAGAGCCATCCGGCAATGACACCACACTTTGAACAGAGCCTTTACCGAAAGTCGTTTCGCCCACCAACAAGGCACGACCGGTATCTTTTAAGGCACCTGCCACGATTTCGGCGGCACTTGCACTCGCGCCATTGACGAGCACAGCGAGGGGATAAGAGCGCGGTTCATGGGTTTTTTCCGGTGAAAGGTAACGTCTGTTTGCTGTCGGTGAACGCCCCTCGGTATAAGCGACCAACGCACCACCAGGCAGAAACTCGCCAGCCACTTCCACCGCGCTGGAAAGAAGTCCGCCCGGATTAAATCGCAAATCCAGCACCAAAGCGTCCATCCCCTGCTTTTCGAGAGAGTCCACCGCCTGCGCAAATTCCTTTCCCGTTGGCTCGCTAAATTGCGTCACCCGCACATAACCAATGCGCGGTTCGCCAGCTCTCGGCGACGTCAATAAACGCACACCACGCACGCTCGGCACCTTAATCACTTCGCGGATAATATTAAATTTCATCGGCTGTGATTTTCCCTCGCGCCCAATGGTCAAGGCCACCGATGTCCCCGGTTCACCGCGTAATTTTTCCACGGCTTCTCGCATGGAGGTACCTTCCGCAGATTTCCCATCAATTTCTAAAAGTACATCCCCGGGCAACAATCCCGCACGAAATCCAGGCGTTCCTTCCATGGGTGCCACAATGGTCAGGCGGCCTTTTTTGACACCCACCACCACTCCTAACCCGCCAAACTCACTCCGCGTATCCTCCTGCACGCCCTTAAACTCCTTAGGGTCCATGAAATCGCTGTGCGGGTCCAATTTTGAAATCATTCCCCGCAACGCTTGGTACGTCAGATCGTGATAATCGGCTTTGCCTTCATCCACATAATCCTCCCGCACCAATTCCATAGCACGGGCAAAAGTTTTCATCTCTCGATAAGGCGAAACATCTTCATCATCCGGCAATGCCGGAGCGGTAGCAGCCGTCAAAACCAAAGCGACAATAGCAACAGCACGCATGAACTTGTTTAAGTAGCATGCCCCCCACGTAACCGCAAACCCGAGGGCAAGCGACTACGGCTGCGGCAACGCACGCATGAATCGCTGGGTGTCGCCTGTAATGGGTGTCTCATACCGATAGCGCATCAACCCAGACCCCAAATCAATGGGCGAAAAAGACGTCACATTCGTCGTCGTCCACGAGTTGCTCATTTGCAGATTCGTCGTCGTCGCCACAGTCGGAACATTCGTCCCGGCTACAAACGAATAGACGAGCTTCCCATCTTGCACGGCAATGAGGGTGTTGGTGTCAAAACGCCCAAAGCCAATGGTGACATCATCGGCTAATGGATAGTTAACATGATTGGTTGAAGAAATGACTAGGGAACGAATATCGGAATTAAAAACGAACCCGAAGAAGCTTGTCGGAGAGGTTGAGATAACATTGGTCGTAATAACACTGGAATCTGCCAGCTCTACTTGAAAAGAAACAATCTCGTTTGTAACCCAATTGTTATACTCATTCGCCACATAAAATATCCCGCCAATTGCACTCACACCCGTAGAAAAGTTTGTAAAAACAAGAGAGTCCTGCGGGTCATAAATTGAAAGGCGAGGACTCCCTTCGGAAACAACACCATAAAGTTCTCCATTGATTTTTACGGTAGTCGCATCAAACGACAAACCATTCCCCGAAAAATTCGTTGGTGTTGGAACAAAGTCGTTCCCCGGCAGTGAACCAAACGTCTCCGTAAAATTGCTGCTCGTCATGGCATTGGTAAAATCCGCTTGATTCGTAAAAAACGTCCATGCGGCAGCATCAGGTGCAAGCAGACCAAGAAAAGCTGCTGCAACAACGACAACGGAGGTTAAAGAGATCGGTATTTTCATAAGCGATTCTTGGCGCAAACTAACCCATGATTCCCAGTGGCACAACCGCTATTGCAGAACTTTTCGCGATACTCCACGAAGGGCGCAACCTCTCTACGCTTCTTCCCGATCGGTATGATCGCCCTCGCATTCAAGGTGGGTAATTACACGTGCCGCAGGACGGATGTTTTGCTCCAGAGCCTCCTCAATCTGCGTTGCCACGAGGTGGGCATCACGGAGGAGGGTATGATCCGGAAAAGTGAGGTGCATTTCTACAAGATGTGCGTCGCCAATATTGCGATGCCGGAGATTGTGAAAGCCAATACCATGACGACGCGTTTCGCTTTCAACCAATGTCGCAATGAGGCGATTGATCTCGGGGGCGGCGGCATCCATGAGGCCACTCACGCTGCGCCGCATGAGACGAAGGCCGGTGAATAGAATGTTGAGGGCAGCGAGAGTGGCAACCAACGGATCCCAATAATTCCAGCCCGTCAACATCACCAACACCAGGGCCAACAACACCCCAAGACTCGTCCAACAATCCGTCAAAACATGATGCCCATTGGCCTCGAGAATAATCGAGCCTCGCTCACGTCCTGTTCGGATCAAATACCACCCCAAAGTGCCATTGATGAGCGCACCGGCGATAGTCAAAATCAATCCCACTTGCAGATGAGAAAGCACCGGCCCACGCCACGCCGACCACGCGGCCTCATACAAAATGTAGAGAGCCGCAAGACTGATCATAGCTCCTTCAAACCCTGCCGAAAAAAAGCTGACTTTGGCGTGTCCGTAGAGATGATTTTCATCTGCGGGGCGCAAAGAAAGCCAAAGACTGTAAGCCGCAAAACACACCGCAATCATGTGAGCCACGCTTTCTCCCAAGTCGCTCAGAATCGCCGTCGAACCCGTCCACATCCAAGCGGACGCTTTGAGGGCCAGCATCAAAATCCCCACGGCCAGAGAAAGTACCATCGCATTTCGTTTCTCCTTCACCCCAACAGGACTTGGAAATTGCTCACTCATACCGTGCGTTGTTTGCCCCGCAACCACCCCCAACGCAAGCCCGCACTCCCATCCCCCTGGGGGTCAGACCTACTTATTATGAAATAACTCCAATCTTCATCACTCGAATCCCCCGCTAATTTCTCCGTAAAAACGAGGTAATCCCGCAGATTCTTGCATGCAGAACGCTAAGCCATTACAAAGTTCTCATTCATGGCCGCCTCTAAACTGCAAAAGAAAATCGGTCTTCTACGTGGAGAATCATGCGGGGGAGAAGATCCGTCGGAAACACGACGCTGGTTGTATTACATCAATCTCAAACTCCGTGATCTCGGACTGCCCATATTTCCCTCGCAGGGAGACCCTGAATTTGCGGAGCTAGTCGGCGGACTCCTCGCGCTTAATCGCGAAAAAGACCGTCTGCTCGCGAAACATCTTTGCCCCGCCGATCATCGCATCCAAAATTTCCTCTACGATTATTTGCAGGATGTCGTAGCCGTTCCTCGGTTGCCAAATCACACCTTCGTACTCGATCGTCACGGACTCGCACGTCTGCTCTCCCTGCCTCCCGATCGTGACGAATTTAAGTCCGACATCATCAGCTCCTACCGCGTGCGGCAAGGTGTGCTCCACAATCCGCACAGCGATCGCCGTACGACCAAAGGAATTTTTCACGTTGTCGAAGGCGGGCTTCCTGTGTCGGAGGATAAAAAGGCGGTGCCAAAAGTCGTCTTTGGGAGACTGCTCACAGCGGCCCTCAATCCTCCCCTCGAATTATTACGCCTCCCCTTCACTTCGACATTGGACGAACAAGCCGCATGCTTTGTTTCTCTCCTCCTACGTCCGGTTGTAAGCCCTGAAGTTCCCGGCGTAGCACCGGAAAAAAGCATGGAGACGCGTTTCTTTGTACCGGGCGGCCTCGTATGCAATCTCGATTTCGTTGAAAGCATTTTTGGCAATGCCGGCGACCCCAATCTTCCTGAAAATGATGCAGGTCTCGACACCGAGCATTGGAGCGGCCATACGGGTTGCGTCATTCTCGCCCCCCATCTCAACACCCTCACAAAATCCGCTCTCGGCTTACCTTCATGGGATGCGGCGACGGAGCGTCAGCGACAAGACGGCATGTGCTGGAAATCACAGGATGAACTTTACAACGAAGGCAGTGCTTTCAAAATTACCGCTCGTGACGCGAGTGGTGTGATGGTCACGATTATTTCCGACAACTATTTCGGCTATTGTAAAAAAGAGGTCAAAACGCAAATCAGCATGGCGGCAAATCTTTGGGGGAATGCCGAGGAAGAACACGCCGGGGGAGCCCTCATTTTTCCAACGTATGATCTTGCCGAACAAGTCGCGGCGGATGACCTCCCTTTGGAAACATCTCGCCATTTCGATCAGGCCATGGAATTGCTCGGCGACGCGATCGAGCAACAACCGGAGGGCTATGCAGTAGATCGCCGTTATCCCGATATTTTCTATGTCCCTAAAGATGCACGCTTTTATCTACTGACGCAGAAGGTTTGTTGGGAAAAAGATGGTAAAAAGCAATCCATTCCTCTCCGACTCAATCACCACTACGTGTTTCCTTGCGGATACAAAGTCCACATGGAAACGCCTGTCGTCGGGCGCTCTTGGCGTTTGCTGGGCACCATGGCCGAGGGAACTTTGTGCCACAAACCTTGCACCGTTTCCGGTGGTGGAAAATCGGAAATCTCCAAACCGATTTCGGATGCGATTTTGCAAGGGCCGGTTTATGTCGCGGATTTTCAAAATGATTTTGAGGAGATAGACAAACTGCTGCGTCGCGACTACTCGCAACGCTATGCCGATCCCACACGCAACGGGCACGACACCCGCCTCATCCTCAGCCCAAGTCGCACGCTAGGCTCCGTCATTAAACTTCTCACGCCTTCCTTAGCGTTCAACGAAGAATACAATGCGTGGCTCAACTCCATTCCACAGCACATTAAAGAACTCGTCTTTGTGCTTAAGCGGTTTTATCGGCCCGAGTGGGGAGAGCATTGGCGCGAGCAATTCAGTGTGGACACGGTCAACGGACTTCCCGCCAATGAACTGCGATTCCAAACACGCAAACTCGTGGCTAATTACCTGCGTGTTGGTTTTGATGCCCACGATTCATGGCGCACTTTCGGGTTACGAAAAGACTTTCATCCGGCAGTAAAAATTCAAATGGAGGACGACATCACGGCTTCAACCGTCGTTCCACGGGCACCCATCGCCACCTTACTCGATGATCAAACAGCAGCACTCCCCTCCGTAAAGTTTGTCCACAACTGCGAATATCGCCTCTTTCAACGTCCAGACGACGCCGTCATTCGGGGCTATGACAAGCAAACGGAATTGGATTTTGCACACGGCGAAAATTTTTTCTCCAACTATCAACCGCTGACCCTGAACGAAGCTCGCACCATCCTCGAAGATTCCATTGGTTACTTTGAATATACCCGCCCGATGCAAAATCTTATTGCGGGTTATCTCGAAGCCGGCACTCCCGCTTACTTTGTCTCCAATGCCTGCCCACGTTTGGTGGATGGCAAGCCAAGTAAAAATCCACGCTATCTGCAAGCACGACCCGATTTACTCGATCCTCGCAATCGCTACCTCGCCGAGACGGGAATCCGCTTAGCACGCGGTCTCCGGCAGGATCAGCCCATACTGACGCCGGTCAATGCGGTTCTGGCCGGACGCCGCAATAATGGCCCTGATCGCGGCGCGGGCATCCGTTCGCTCGCGGTTTACAATCCCATTCACCACATGGAGCTTCCGGAGTTGTTCATGGAGTTTATTTGCAGCATGACTGGCAAATCTCCTTCGACCACCGGCGCAGGTTCGGAAGGTGCGCTCACGAAGGGGCCATTTAACGCTCTGCCCCCTATCTACGATCTCAATGCAGCTTTGGTGTCCTACGCAATCACGGGCTACGACGGCTTTGTTACTGCTGCCGGATGTGTCGGGCCGAATGCGAGGGTAGATCATGATATTAGTCTGCTTGTTCCGGAAGTGTGGTGCCGCATGAGCATTGAAGAACGTTCGCCACAATTCCTGCAAGAAGGTGGGTATTTGGAGGCCGTGTGTGACTTTAATTACAAGGGACGAAAAATTCTCGCTAGTCGGTTAGGCCATCGTATTACCAAAAAATTCGTCAATGCTTTCTTTGGGCGCGTTTTTAATCATCCCCATGTCGTTCTCACCGACGAAATGCTGCGACCGGAGCTGCAAAGCTTGGACGTATTTGTCGAGGGCATGGACAACATCGTTGCGACGCAAAAACGCGTGGCAGAAAATTATTTTTCCGACGGAAGCATCGCGTGGGCGTGTCCGCCATTACAGGCTCTCCTGCACATCATGCGTGATGATCATTACGAAGGAAAAACTCTCAATGATCCAGAAATCCGCACCCTCTTTGCTCGCGAAAATGTGTTAGCCAGCGATTGGTATCGCGCCCGCCTCGAAGCAAAACAAGCCGTAGATGAACGCCTCTGGAAGCAGCACGTTTCGTATCTCGAAAACTTTCTTCGCAATGCCAATTATGCCGAAGAAGCGCGTCGCTTGCACATCGAAGGAAAACTCGCCTCCGCGAAGGAAAATCTCTGGCGCGTACGCGATAAAAATTATGCCCAAAGCCTCATCGGAACCCTCGGCGCGGAGCCTACGGTGCCAAGGGAAACAATGGCATAATACTGATTGAGCAAGGCTGCGCTAATCGCGGATTGAAAGGGCAGAAACGCGTCAGCAGAGTGACGCCACTACAGCGTGTAACCGGGCGCATCATTCGGTGTTTCATCTTTTAAGCGTGTGTGTCTTTGGGTATAAGCTCTCGTGGTCATGTCTAAAAAACTATCCACTGTTCGTGTCGGGGTCATTGGCCTCGGCGTTATGGGCTCCGCCCACGC
>JAJTYZ010000029.1 GCA_021463515.1 Chthoniobacterales bacterium
TCCACATGGGTGAGAAGTTTTTCTGCGGACTCGGTGCGAAACTTTGGCCATTGGTCACAGTCGCGTCCATAGGCATCCGCACTTTCGAGCGAGAGGTCCGCGAAGTTGGGAATCTCGACCATGCGCAACGCGCCTTTCTTTGTCCAATCCTCCGCCGCCGGATGGTAGGGTTCGAGTTGCTTTTGGTAAAAATACATGGGGTAACTTGCATCGCTCACATAGCCGAGGTCATCGAGCGCGTTGCAAACGGCGGTCGAGCCGAAAAGCCGCGGGCAACGGAAACTCACCGGACGCGCTCCGGAAATTTCCTCGACCCAATGCGTGTTGATCTCGAGACGCGGTTTTACCTCATGAGGGAGAAGTGGGTGGAGTCCGGGAATCGGAAAAATCGCGTCTCCCACAGTCTCATGGTAAAGACTGTGTGCCCCGATTTCATGCCCGGCTTTCTTCACCAAAAGCACGCTTTCCGGAACTTCGCGGGCGGAGAGTCCGACAAAATAAAACGTGCCCGTCACCGCATGGCGTTGAAAAACCTCCAACACCCGTGGCGTCCCATGCCGCAACCCTTCGTGAAATGGAGTCCATGAGCCGACGTCCGTTTCCATGTCAAACCCGAGAAGGACATCAAAGGAACAGTCGGCGGAATTCATGACACCGGGAATCCCATCACCGTGTAATACGCCAGATTGGGCTGGCGAATATCCATGCGGCCAATTTGCGCGACGACAGGGCCGTCACATTCAAGAACAAGACTGTACTGCCCCTCGGGAATTCGCGCTTTTTCCTCACCGAGCGGTTCGTCGGTTCGATAGCACGCCACGCGTCGCGCGGGAATCGAACGCAGCGGGATGCGCCAAGGTTCCTGATTGGAAAAATAAACGCGCAGCACGGGATGAATTTCCTGATCGCTCGTGTTAAGAACGACGAGAGATTCATGCCCGTGGGTGTCCGCGTTTTTCAATGCCTCATCGTAGGGATCATGCGGCGGCAGGTCCCCATCGGGAAAAACCCAGACGCGATGGCCGAGTGGGGTGAGTGGTGCGCTCATGCGTCCACGGCAACCAAGGCGGAATTTTCAGGTGCCAACAGCTCATTACCGTCAGCCGTGATGTGACATCCGTTTTCCCAACGAAGGCCAAACATGCCGCCATTTTCTTTTTCAAACGCGCTACCCGCCGGTGAATAAAAATAAGTGTCAATTTGGAACGTCATCCCCGGCTGGAGATCGTAGGTGCTGGTCGTTTCAATCCACGGACGCTCCACCTCGATCATGCCAATGCCATGACATGGGCCATAAAGTTGGTATTCGCCGAAGCCTTCATTTTTCACAAACTCATCATAGCGGATGGCCACTTCGCGGGCCGGGTGCCCAGGCTGAAGCAGGGTGCGAGTGAAAGCGTGAGCCTTGAGGCCAAATTCGAGGAGTTTCCGCGCCGCGTCGGAGGGCTTGCCGAGGCTCACCGGAACACCAACGCTCGCAGAATATCCGTGAACCCGTGCGCTCAAATTCAACTGCACGATGTCGCCTTTTTGAATCTGCCGGTAGCCGGCGCGGCCAATCGCATGGCCGCTGCTGGGGCCGGAAAGCACATATTGCGGCAGCCCCTCAAACTCCGCCCCCTCCGCATAAATCACGCTTTGCGAAATCCCCGCGATTTCCAATTCCGTCATACCCGGGCGAATCCGCCGCAGCACCTCATCTGTCGCCGCTCGAGCAATGCGGAACGCCTCCGTGAGACAGGCAATTTCCGCGGAAGATTTAATCGCCCGCTGCTGGAACATTACGTTATCCGCCTTCACCAATTCCGCTTGTGGAAACGCTTCGCGCAGGCTTTGAAAAACCGGAAGCGGAAAAATCGCCCATCCGGCTAGGCCGATTTTCTTGGGCTCATGCCCGATCATTTCCAGAATCAACTCGCGAAAATGATCCACCTTGATCGTGGGATAATCCGGCTCCGCCGACTCGCGGTATTCTACCAATTTACGAACGTCCGGAATTTTCGTGCGACTCCGCGCAAAAGTTTCGCTCTCCGGCCCAATGAGCAATTTCGCATGGCCATCCGGTGCCACCAACACACCCGCCGACTCAAACAACGGCCAATAGTCGGACAAATACCGCACATTGGCAAAGTCTGCTTCGTTAGAATGAACAAGTAAAATATCCACCCCCGCTTCCTTTGTCAGTTGCGCTGTGCGTGCAAGGCGTGCTTGAAATTCGGCGTCGGAAATGCGGGGTGACTGTGTGCTGGGTGTATTTGTTTGACTCATCTAACCGTTTATATCTTGCATTTTGAAAGTTTTGGCAAGATAAAAAACCTTTTTATTTATGGGTGTTGCGCGAGTAACGATTACAGATTTATCCCGTGCGCTGAATCTTTCGGTATGTACGGTCTCGAAGGTCCTTAATCGTTCTTTTGATGGCGCAAAGTATTCGACGGAAACAATTCGACGCGTCAATGAGAAAGCGTTGGAGATGGGTTATATTCCGAATCCGCAGGCGCGAAGTTTGCGAACGCGCAAGACGATGCTCATCGGCTTTTTGTTGCCCTCAGCGCAAGCCTCACTGTTTGGGGCGTTGACCGATCAAATCGAAATGCAATTGCGTCCGCATGGCTATCAAGTGCTGATTGCGCACAGTCGCCATGATGGAAATGTGGAACGTGAGCTGATTGGGTCGTTGATGGTGCGTGGGATTGATGGTCTTATTTGGATTCCGGGCCACGATCGAGTGGACCTCACGGCAATGGGAATTCGTGCGGACTTTCCTGCGGTAATCTTGGATCGTCCGGGTTGCGGGGGCGGACTTCCATTCGTAGCGACTGACAACCGCGCTGCGTCAGCGGACTTAGCGCAAAGAATGTTCGGCCTTGGGCATCGTCAAATCTTTGTCCTCAATGCGCCCAAAGGCGACCGTAGTATGAACGAGCGATTTCAAGGATTGGTGGATGTTTTTGGTGAAGGAATTCACGTGGTGAATCTCGACAATGACAGTGCGCAGGCGAAGGACGCCGTGATTCAATTCCTACAGAACACGGATCACGTCCCCGATGCGTTGGTAGCACTTTCCGAACTGCTGGCTATTGGAGCATTGGCGGGATTGCGAGATTTGGAATTGAGGATTCCTGACGAAATTTCATTTGCGGCGTTTGATGATTTTCCGCTTGCCAGCCATTGGTCGCCAAGACTGACATTGATTCGTCAAGATGTTGAAAAATTAGCAGCCTTCACCGTTAAAATGCTTTTACAACGCCTCGTGAAACCCGCTATTTCGCTAGACGACATTCGGGTTCCTGCGGCGTTGGAGTGGCGAGAGTCTGTTATTGCACCTCACCAATAATAAGTTGTACTTGTTGGCTTCAATTTTTAACCCGACTTTTTATTCGAGAGCCGGCGTGGCGGAATGGCAGACGCAACGGACTTAAAATCCGTAGGAGCGAAAGCTCCGTGGGGGTTCGACTCCCCCCGCCGGCAAAAAATTAATAAGCACGAAGCTCATCATGAAAACTTGGCATCTCACGCAGCAAATCGGCCCCGAGGGGCTTCACCTCGCAGAAACTTCAACTCCCTCGCCGGGCCCGAACGAAGTACTCATCCGCATTCGCGCCCACGCGCTTAATTTTCGCGATCTCATGATTGTCTCGGGGCAATACGGCCCTCCCCCGACCCTCCCTCTCGTCCCCCTCTCCGATGGTGCCGGAGAAATCATGGCCGTGGGAGATCGCGTGACACAATGGAAATGCGGCGATCGCGTGGCAGGGACATTTTTTCAAGGTTGGCAAAGCGGGCCGTGTCATTCCGAAGTTTTTGGATGGGCCATGGGCGGTGCCCTCCCCGGGATGCTCGCAGAATATGTGACGCTGTCGGAAAATGGCGTCGTTGGCATTCCCGCGCACATGAGTTACGAAGAAGGAGCGACACTTCCTTGCGCCGCCGTGACCGCATGGCAGGCTCTCGTCACGCATGGTCATGTCTCCGCCGATAAAACCGTGCTCATTCTCGGCACAGGAGGCGTTTCGATCTTCGGATTACAAATTGCAAAACTCCACGGAGCACGCGTGATCGCAACTTCGAGCAGTGATGAAAAATTGGCGCGAGCAAAAGTTCTCGGAGCGGATACCACGATCAACTACCGCACCACGCCGGCGTGGGATGAAGAAGTGAGGCGACTTACGGGCGGACGTGGGGTGGATCATGTGGTGGAAGTTGGCGGATTGGACACGTTTGAAAAATCTCTCCGCTCTCTCGCCATGAACGGCGTGGTGAGCGTAATAGGCGGCGTGAGCGGCTTCACAAGCGGTGTTCAACTTCGCGATATTCTCGCAAAAAATGCGCTCATTCGTGGCATCTTTGTCGGCAATCGCGACATGTTTCAAGCCATGAACTCAGCCTTTGACCGGCATGAACTCCGCCCAGCCATTGATCGCATCTTTCCGTTTGAGGAAGCACCCGACGCCTTTCGTTATCTGCAAAGTGGAGCACACTTTGGCAAAGTCGTCATCTCGGGAGTCGCGTAAATAGGCGCACGACACGCCCGTTACCTCAAAGAGTTCGACTCGAATTTTCGCTCATGGTTTTTTCCTACACCTACCTCCTCATCCCTTCGCTGCTCGTCCTCGTAGTGATTGCGGCCGTATGGCTGGATCGGTTTAGTGTGCCGGTGATCTTGGTGGCCTTGGGCGCAGGCATTCTCTTCGGAAGTGATGTGCTCAATGTTTGGTATTTTGAAAATGCCACACTCACCAACGAAGTCGCCAATCTCGCACTCGTTTTTATCTTATTTCAAGGTGGATTCGCCACCAAACGTGCCAACTTTCGAGCCGTCGCCCTCCCCGCAGGCGGCTTGGCAACATGGGGCGTCATTCTTACAGCCGCCACGACCTACGCTTGTTTGCATTTTATTCTCCGCTGGCCGAGCGAAATTTCACTGCTCCTCGCCGTGATTGTTTCTTCTACCGACGCGGCCGCGATTTTTTCGATCCTGCGGCGTCAGTCGCTTCCGGCAAAGCTCTCCTCCTCGCTCGAGATTGAAAGTGCTGCCAATGACCCAATGGCCATTCTGCTCACAGCCGCCGTGGTAGAAGGGCTGAAATCAGGGGAGGTTATTGGCCTGGCGGTTGTGGCCCTGTTTTTATGGAAATTTGCTGCGGGTCCCGTACTTGGGTGGCTCATTGCACGCGGGGCGGTGCTGCTGTTTAACCGCCTTAATCCGCAAGAGCGCGGTTACTACTACGTGCTATTGATGGGGGTGATTCTGCTTAGTTACGGACTCACCGAGCTTGCTCATGCCAGCGGAATGTTAGCAGCTTTTACGGCGGGCTATGTGATGGGCAATAGCCACTTTGTTTACAAACAAGGCGTGCGCAATTTTTCCGCAGCCCTCTCCACCATCGCCAATATCGGCGTCTTTGTGCTGATGGGACTTCTCGTTTTTCCGCATCTGTGGGGTGCGCTGTGGATTCAAGGCATTCTGCTCTTCCTCGTTCTTACCTTCGTAGGACGTCCCGTTGCTGTGTGGTTGGGAACGCTGGGGATGCGCATCAGCACCAAAGACAAAGTGTTCATGAGCTGGGCTGGACTCCGAGGGTCCGTTCCCATCGTCCTAGCGACTTATCCCATGGCCGCCGGACTTCCGCAGGGTGACGACGTATTTAATCTCGTCTTCTTCGTTGTGCTGCTTTCCGTCATGATCCAAGGAAGCTCTCTTGGCATCGTCGCACGCTGGCTTGGGCTCGCTACACCCTCGCGTCCGATGCCACGCTATGGGCTGGAGCTAGTGAAAATGGCACCAAGCGACTTAGACCTTATGGTCTTTGATTTGCCCGATTCTCCTGGAAAACATGGAATCAAAATCCGTGATTTAACTCTTCCGCCAGGCGCCGTCATTACCTTCATTACCCGAGAAGATGAAATCCTCATCCCTAAAGGAAACACCGAACTCTTTAGCTGGGATCAAGTCACCGTTCTCGCCCGAGCCGCAGACGAAAATAAAGTCCGCGACGCCATTATGCTGCCGTTTGAACAACAACATTAAGCGCACGCCGCTCCGTTATTTCTTAGGCTTCCCGCAAAATCTCGCGGAGGTAATTTATGTCCTCGCGCAAGAATAACTCACGATCTCCTGCCCGTGGCGACTCGATGCACAACGGACCGGCATATCCGGACCTTCGGAGCAGGGATATCTGCTCGCGGATGTTGAGGATGCCACCGCTCAGACTGGTGACTGCGAGAAGCTTGGCCGGCGAGGCGAGCAGGTTTTTGAGGTGGACGTAAAACAGGCGATTACCCATGGACGCAACGGCTTCTGCCAGCGTGGGGGATGTTTGGAAAAGCATGAAGTTCGCATGATCCCACAGGATGCCGACATGCGGAGACCCGATGCCGCCCACAAGCCGGTTGCTGGCCTCGATCGTGTCGTGCAGATAGGTGCCATGCGTCTCGAAGGCGAAACGAAAGCCGAGTTCTCCGGCGAGTGCCCCCAGATGCTGAAATCCCGCGATGGCCGCTTCCCATTGCTCCTCGGTCGCAATCGCCGAGCCATGGTGCCAGTATTCGACATAGGGAAGTGTCTCATCCGGATTGGCCAATGTGCCCGTGAAAGCATTGACCACACGCAGCGGAAACCGCGACGCCGCCTTGCGATAAAATTTCTCCGCCGCTTCAATCTCTCGCTCGTGCTGCGATTTGTCGGTGCCCATCAACTCCACGGCGGGCGCACCAAAGCTGACCCACTCGAACGGATGCTTGTCGAGAGCGGCTGAAACCACGTCGAGATACTCGAGGTCCGTTGCGGAAAAGTCCCCGGCCTTTCGCCGAAATTCAATCCCATCCGCGCCAACTTCCCGCGTCAGCCGACAGGCTCGTTCTAGCGACTGACCCTATTCAAAGTAATTGACATGAATAAGAATCGCACTCATTTCACACTTCTAAAAAAGTTCCAGCCGCCCAAATTGGAAGGATCGCCCGGATCGTCAGCCCGCAATTCTTCGGCATTCCCCGCCACTTTGCGAAATGCCGCCACGTATTCGTCAATCACTTCCGGACGGAAATGTTTAAACCACGGGATGAAGTAAACTTCGTGCCCAATCCGCTCCGAGACCGGCAGGGAGCCAAGCGGCTGGCGCAAATCTCGCGTGGAATTTGCGATCCGTGTGGGTTTACCCTGATGGTAAATATCAGCCTCATTAAACACCGGATGCGTATGCAATGCCTGATTGCAGCCCGGGCCAACGCCAAGAGCACCTTCCGCGCTAACCGCTCGGCAAAATTGCGTGACCGACAGACCGCCCAGCTCCTTCGCACGGTAAATTCCATGACACCCATACCAGCCGGCCATGTTCGAGCCGGTGGACTCATCCACCCGATGCGCTACCAGCCCGGGAACGCCCTCGAGCTGATCCCAAAAATAATTCAGTGCCTTGCGAATTTCCGCGCAACGCTTGTCATAGGAGCGCAGCTGCACACGCCCCATCGCCGAACTCATCTGGTGCATCCGATGTTTAAATCCCCCCAGCGGCAGCCCCGCATAAGGTTGCAAGGACTTCGTAGGAATCGTTTCGGCATAACGTTCGTAATGTCCAAAAGCCACCGCACGATCGTAAATTTCCTGATCATTAGGGCCTGTTAAGGTAAATCCTTGACATGATAAATGAGCTTCGTGAATCATCTGAGCATGGAATTAACACAAGCCCAGTTTGATCATATCGCGCACCTTTTTCCCAAGCCCCGCGGCA
>JAJTYZ010000003.1 GCA_021463515.1 Chthoniobacterales bacterium
CGTCCGAGTTTCCATGAGGGCAGAAGGCGGGCGAGCGGGATCATTTTCCCCCCGCAGCGCGAACACCTCAAGGGCGGATGCTGCGGATCCAACACGATTGCCTTCGTTTGGACATTCCTCGGCGCGGTCCTCATGGGTGCGTTGGGCTTTGCCATTGGTATGTCGCGCACGTTTCTTCTGCGACTTCAAGCACGGGTAGCCCTGTGCCATAAGAAGATTGAAGAAAATACGCGCTAGAAAAACTAGCCGAGGCGCCTCAAAAATCGAGAGGCGTTTGTGTTGTGGTTTTTGAGAGCACTCGGTATTCTGCTCACATGAATATGACCGTTGAACAAATAGCAGATGAAGCACTTGCTCTTCCGAGCGAGGCGCGGGCACTTCTCGCGGATCGTCTTGTGGAGAGCCTTGACCCAGCAGAGGACGGCTACATCCGGCAGCTTTGGGTTGCAGAGTCTTTGCGCCGCCGCGATGACGTTCGCAGCGGGCGCGTCAAAACCATTCCCAGCGACGAGGCTCTTGCTCGCGTTCGGCGCGCTGTCGCCCGATGAGGTATGAGTTTTATCCCGAGGCTTTGGACGAGTATGAAGACGCTGCGCGTTACTATGCGGGTTGTCAGGAAGGGCTGGAGCTTCGGTTCATCGCTTGTGCCGAGTCGGCGTTCCGACACGTTTCCGTGGCTCCGACGCGCTGGCGAGTGTTCGAGGAGGACGTGCGGCGGTGCCTCGTCCATGTGTTCCCATATGCTGTGCTTTACTCCATCGAGTCGGACTACGTGCTCATCATTGCGGTCATGCACTGTAGCTGAGAGCCGGGTTATTGGCGTCATCGCATCCAACGAAACGCCGAACATTAAAAAATATAACAAAAACAAAAAACGAGCCCTCCGACTGCACCCCTAGTTGAACAAGCCCGCTGAGTGAAGCGAGGCCGACGGCTTATGCTTCTTATGTTTGCCGAAAGAGGGTTGATTCGGTGCGGATGGCAAGCGTGAGCCAAATAGGAATACAGAAATGCTGGCCGATGATGGCCTTTTCTACAAAATAATAGGGCCTTGAATGACTGTCGCTGTTGGAAAATGACGGTTTTTGCCGCATGAGGGTGAGAAAGGGGCACGAGGGAGCGCTGAAACTTCCAATATCGGCGCAAATCTTCGATCATTTCCGCACCCAGTGGCGGGCGCGGCAAAGGTCGCGGATGGCCTCGTCGGTGGCTTCCGGAATGTAAATGGCGTCGCGGTCTCCGGCGCGATTGGATTTGGCCAGCTTTTCGGCATCCCGCCGGTCGGTCTTGATCTTGTCGCCGGATTGACGGGGAATCTTGGAGGGTACCACCACAATCGCCAAACGCAAATTTGTGATTATTCTTACCCTATGCCTACAGTTTTGCAGATTGGAGGATTTCGATTTCATTTCTACTCCGACGAGGGATAGGAGTCGGCTCATATTCATGTGCGAAGCGCAGAGGGAGAATGCAAATTTTGGCTGGAATCGGCTATTCTCCTCGCATACAATAGGGGCGTGCGTGGGCACGAGCTTCGCCAGATTGAAAGGCTTGTTTATGAGAATCATGCTACACTAAGAAAGGCATTTTATGGCTACCACCATCGTTGAATCAAATTTATCGACAGAGCCTGCCGCGATTCGGGCTTGGTCTGAAGGTCGCACCATCTATATCGAGCTTCATGATGGTCGGTTTGTGGGATTTCCCGCTGATCGATTCCGGATTTTGTCCAAAGCTTCGGAAGAAGAGCTTTCCCAAGTCAGCATCGAATTGGACGGATTTGCCCTACGACGGGAAGTGTTAAACAAAAACATTACTATCCCTGGAATTATCGCAGGTCGTTTTCAGTTGCCACCAAAATAGGCCAACAATAAAGGATGTAGCGGAGGCGAGGAATGAGCCCTCCGACTGTACCCTGATTGAACAAGGCTGCCGAATGAAGCGGGATGGTGGGGTATCCTTTTTATGGGAGTGGGGCGATGAGCCGACGCTGCTGGCTCGAATGAGGCAAACAAGAGCGGGAAGCGCTCATGTATGAATACGGGTTTCCTCCCCCGCTTTGGATGGGCTGGTGTTCGGCAGGAAAATAGGTCACTGGAGAAGTTCGGTAAAAATATGAAGCTTTCGGGAGCAATATTGCTTTTCAGTTTGATGACCTGTTGCGCGGGTTCACCGTCATTAGAAGACAGTCTCCGAGAGTCGATGCTTTACCGAGCAAAATTGATGGAGCGGCTCAGTGCTGTGTCCAGCAAAGGCGGCATATCACGGGAAGAGGCGATAACTATAGGAGAGAATTTTGCTGGAAGATATATTGGCTGCGGAGGATTCATTGCGATTTCAGATGGCGGGGATTATTGGATATCCCATAACGCGGTTGGTTACTGGGGAAAGCCCGATGCGACCACTCGGATCTATAAGAAGGATGGCCGTATTGCCTCAAAGCTTCTTCGAGGGAAAGGCGAAATATATTTTTACAACATTTGGGATTAAAAAATATGCCCATCTCAAAGAGAATGCTGAAAAACTTGAAAGTGGAGAGTATATTGCAGACGTGGGATTTTGTTGGAGAAGGGATGCTGGTGGAGGAGGATCAGCACTCGATCCAAAGACATTAAAAGCTATGGGAAGGGCAAATATTTCTTTATGGCTTTCTGAGTATGCATCTTTCAGTGATGAAAACGAATAAAGGCGAGCCAGCCTAGCAAATCACCGCCCCTGCGGGATTTTCGAGATGCCTCCTGCTAATTCCGCTTCGCGTACAAGAGTCGTGCCGAAAGTCAGCGGCGATTCCTGACTGCGGGCGTTCGAGAAAAAATGATTCCTGTGGTATCGCTGTTGCAAGATTCGGAATCGAATCTTCAGATGATGTTTAGCATTTCCGATTCGGAAATGGCCTTCGACATAATTTTCTCTTGGGCAACGATGCTGTCATTCCTCGTGTTTCCTTTAGCTCTTGTATTCGGCCACAAAGAGAATGAGAATGCTTTTTATCCAATTATCGCGGCAATTCAGATCGCCGCGTTGCTGTCACTGTCTAGGCTCTTTCCACCGATTTACGCCGGGCCGGCCATCGGATATTATAGAATTGTAATTGTAGGTCATCTCACATCGATTCTTGTAGCAGTAGTTTTATCTCTTGGGGCATATTTTACAATGAAATGCCTCCGACATGATTATAAACTTCAGCGTTTTCTAGTATTCATTTGCGCACTCATTCTCTTGTCGAAAGTGGTCTTCTATGCCCCATAAATAAATCATGAAAATTATTCGATATTTTGTTCTCCTTCTTGTCGCCATTAGTGGAATATGCGTTGCCTTTTCTCAGGATGTTTTCGTTTCAAAACCCGTTTTGATGGGTAATGTTCCCGCGAAGGTAAAGAAATATGACAGCACCACAAAAACTTGGGGGGAAGCTGATGGTTATGGATACGCATTTATGTTCTACCTGAAAAACGTCTCAGATAAGCCATTAACTGTTGTTACGGATGGTCTGTCTCGACAAACAAGCCCTACCAATCCAAAGCAAGAGGTGAAGCTCAGCATGGAAAAAATGACAGTTGAAGACGGAAAGGTACTTGTCATCCCATCTCGGGAAGAATTGAAGCTTATCGAGCTAAGGCCAAGTGAAGCCGCTCTAATGAAAACGGAATTTAAGATGTCCGTTCCGTTGGAAGAGATTCAGGTGATTTACAAACCTGAGGATTTCTATGATGGGCGGTTTGGATATTGGACGGGCTAGGCGTCAAGCGAACCTTTGATCATCAAGGCAAAAGAATAGAGTCATGGAATGTTGACAAAATGAAACATCTCGCCACGATTTCACTGATTATATGCGCCGCCTTACTTGTCGGCATTACCATTCTCGATCATCAACAATTACCGGAAAAGATTGCCTCTCACTTTAACGGCAGTGGTACGCCCAATGGCTGGATGAGCAGATCATCATTCACTCTATCCATGGTTGCAATTGGTTTGGGTATTCCATTTTTTGCGATTGCGATTATGTATTTGATACGATTTTTCCCAGCCAAATTTCTGAATATTCCGCATCCCGCTTACTGGCGAGATCCCAAAAATTATAGAAAAGCATGCGATTTCCTGTTCATGTCTTCACTTTGGTTTGGATGTTCTTTTATTATTTGGCAGATATTCTTTTCACGCCTGATTGTTGGAGCCAATCGAATTTCGCCTCCTCATCTTGATAGCGGAAAGGTGATTTTGTTGACAATTCCGTTGTTGGTATTCACTTTTGCCTGGATAGTTGTTTTGCTGATGCGATTTTTCAAAATCGATAATAAATGACGAGTCAGGCGATCTTCGACAAAAATGAATACTTCTGATCCATTGTTAGCACTTAGACTCCTCGGCCTTTTCTTGGCACTATTTTTTCTTGGGTCTCTTGCTAAGGCTGACAGCAAATCGGACATCGTTGCAGTAGTCCTTGGCGAGAGTATTCAGAAAGATAGCAAAACAAAGCCGGATGTCCGAATTTTCTCACCCCTGCTGGCACGTTTTGCAAAAGACAACAGTATCCATCCGACTGAAGATGAGATTGATAGCTTTATTTCAAAGACTGAAGAGCGACAAAAAGGCTTCTAGTTGAGCAAGAGAGAGAAGTGGCACGGATTTCACGAGAATTGGAGAATTCGTCTATTTTACAAGAGCAAAGAGACAAACTCGCATCCCAAAAGAAGGCAATAGAAAAAATTTTGAATATGCAGCACGAAATGGCTGATAGGATGAAAGGCAAGGAGGATGAGGTAAAAATGATGAAAAGGAAAATGGGCGAGAATTTTGTGCAGAGATGGAAGATAAACAAGGCATTATACGATAAATACGGCGGAAGGGTCATTTTCCAGCAAGCAGGTGCTGAACCGCTTGATGCTTATCGAGATTTTTTAAGGGAGGAATCACAAAAAGGCTCGTTTCAAATTTTTGATCCGAAAGTCGAGGAAGATTTTTGGCGCTATTTTACCGATGATAAAATGCATATTTTTCTACCAGAAGACGATGCAAAGAAGGCCTTTGCTTCACCTTGGTGGATGACAATTCAGGGCACATCGGATTAAATTGGTTCAACAAGACGGTGCTGGACAACCGGCTACCCGCTCCGAGTTCGAATGATTTCCGTAACTACGACCCTTAACCCGCAGTCGAAGGCACGCCGCCGGTAGCCGGTGCCAGACCTTTGACGTTCGGCAGAAAAATATGAATCCACTTGCTAAATGGCTCCTTATAGGCGGAGGTACCCTCACCCTCGGAGGACCTGCACTCGGAGTATTGGGAACCGTTATCGGGATGATGGGTAGTTTTAACACTCTGGAGAAGCGGGGTGTTGCTGATCCAGAGTCGCTTGCATCCAATATCGGAGTTGCTTTGATGTTCACTGCGGGAGGAATTGCTATCGGTATTGTCGGAGTTTGTGTTCTTGTTGCCGGCGTAACTATCCTTTTCGCCACTAAGCAGAAACCAACTCCCCCGCCGCTTACAGAATGAAAAAGCCGAAGCGCATAGAGAGCAACGGCTGACCCGCCTCGAGTTCTGATGTTTAACCTCAATTTCAACCATTATCCTGCAGCGATCACGCGCTCCCGGTCAGCAGCTGTGTCTCAGGCTTGACGTTAGCTTTGAATATGAAAATCCTCACTATAATTTTTACCCTTTGGGTTGTAACAGTGACTCCGCTATTGGCCCAAGTCAACGCACCGAACAATGATACTGCTCTTCGTCGCTTTTTGGGTATCCGAAGCATCGGGGCAACGATTCCCATATCCCAACCAGCGGTTTCGGGTTTTGCGACGGTTCTTGTTTTTAAGAAGGGCAAGTTTGTGAAGCGTATTGGCGACATTCCGATTTTATTCAACTTCGGTCAAACTCCAATTGCACTTGGAAATCCTGAAGCAGGATACGCTCCCGCTACGGTGCGCGTCGAGCTTCTATGGGGCCCTCGCGACGGAAAGATGGGTTATTTGTTTCAGGCATCGGTGGGAAATGCTGGAGTTATGCCAGATTTCCACGAGATGCTTGAACTCGAATCGATCAATACAACACTTTCAGTTGTTGATCGTGATCTAAGTCACATTGAGTTCGACGGAATGAGGTTATTAGGTTCCGCCTATGCATTGACGAAATCTCCTAATGGCCAAGATGTAGCAGATGTTATTAAGGTAGCCGATTTGGCTCTTATCGTAGTTTTTAAGGAATTCAATTCGACGACTGAACAAGAAGAATTTCTTCAGGTGCTAAATAATAAATATAAAAGCTTAAATTAAAGCGATGCATTCAACTCGCCCCCTACGGGCATTCGTGGCTGATTGCTGACATTAGCCAAAGATAATATGCGCATATTCTTAGTCATTGGCTTCTTCGTGATCTGCCTTCCGAAGATCGTGTGTGCTGCTGGTTTTTCTTCACCAGAGGAGCTGATCAATGGCCTGAAAGTTTATGATTTCATTCGCGATACGGAGGGGCTCGGACATATGCTTGCGATTGAGGAGCCGAGACAGCCGGGGATGGCTGCCAAGATTGTCACTCCTACTGCTGTCGAAGGTGCTGAAGTCTTGTGGAAGTCCGATAATGAAGCACTGGCTTGGGTCACAGCGCGACCTCCGACAGATTCCACGCTTACAGAGACAGGAGCACTCCTTCTTCTTGCTCGTAACAATGATAAATGGTTCCTGGCTAATAAGGTGCGTTTTCAGGCGGTTGGAAAGTATGCGGATATCCGCTTCGAGTTTACCGGGGGAGATCACTCACCGCCACCTATTGTCACCGTAACAACTTCCAACGGCGGTCGAGGGGCTTCATACCGAGCTTCCGCAACCTATGAACTTCATTCTGGCCAAATCGTCAGAAAGGACTTATGAAGGCGAACAAGGCCATGGGGGGAACGCGCTATCGCTCGTCACTCGTGGTCGACGTTAGCTCACAAAATGAAGCACATCCTCATATTCTGGCTTGCCATCACATCGATCGGTGTTTGCCAGAGCGTCCAGACGAAGTCTTCCGGTAATCCGAGCCCCATCCATTCTGTCCTCTTCTATGATGATGAATTCTGCTTCGTCGGACGAGGATATGTCAGTTCTGAAGATTCGTCCCGCGAGATTGAACCCGGAATTTTTGTGCATTCCAAGAGGCACAATCGTTGGCTTAGACTCACAAAGATCACAACCGAGGGCGGCATATTCGGAACGTCATGCTCCAATAACCCGGAGGATCAGAAGAAGCTTGTCATGGCCTCCATAGGATGGAATTTCACCGGACTTAAAAATGCCGCGTATGCGGAATTGCCACTGAGGTATAACCGCGCGCTTGCATTTCCTAAGATTTCATTTGATTCCACTTCCGGCATTTTCCAGTTTGGTTTCATGACCGACTGGGATATTCCTTCGGCAAGGACTTACCTCTTCTTCAAGCGCAAGGACTTGCTTGAAGCCTTCGATAAGCAATAAAATGCTAAACAAAGATATGGGTTGAACGCACTACCGCACTCGAGTCACTCATGGCTGACGTTCGATAATGATATGAAACTTCACTGCCAGATCACCCTGGAAGACTACATAAAGGCACAATTTCTGCATTTGCGGCCTCGCCCAATTATCAAGTGGGTGAGTGTGCTGATCGTCCTGACAGCATTGGCCCTGAGCATTCAACAGCTCGTTCTTCCTCCTTCTGGAGCAATTACTTGGACACCATTTGCAATTCTTGGTGGGCTCGCGTATTTTGCCATCATCTACGGAGTCATACTTCCCTTGAGAATAAAAAAAATTTACAGGCAACAGAAATCCTTGCAGGAACCCTATGAATCAGAATTAACTGATGAAACTTATGCGTCGGTTAGCGTCCACGGAGCAGCAACAATGCCATGGAACATGTTTCATAAATACAAAATGAACAAAGACACGATCTTGGTGTATCAGTCTGATGCCATTTACCACATATTTCCCAAGAGATGGTTTACGGAGGAGCAGTTCGCAGACTTTCAGGAAATTCTTCATAGACATCTTGGACACCCAAGGGTATAAATCGAACAAGGCTGTGGTGGACAACCGGCTACCCGCCTCGAGTCGAAATGACCATCTTCACTACAACCCTTTGTCCTATTGAGGATCGGTACTCTCGGTAGTCGGTGACACACCTTGATCGTTCGACAAAAAATATGACTCTCTCCGAATTTACCACTATTGTTCAAAGCCAGCCGGATGGCGTTGTCCTGCTTGAAGGGCGACGCGCTATCCCCGCAAGCGATTACATGAACGCCACACGTCTTGCTCGCAGTCTTGCGCTTCGATTTCCACGACTGCGATTTCGCTCAGGGAACGCCGAAGGATCAGATCAGGCATTTTCTGAAGGAGTGGCACAGGTGGATGCGAGCCGTTTACAGGTCGTTGCGCCTTACGCATCGCATAGAAAGAGTGTTCGCTACACAGACGCAATCTATGATTCGCCCAATTCTCTATCTCGGGTTCAAGAGGATGAGGTAGCTTACAAGACTATCAAAGCGACTCCGAAGAATAGGGGATTGATTGACAAGCGAGCCACGAAGGGGCCGCTTGCTGCGAAGGCTGCCTATTTAATTCGAGACACCATGAAGGTAACAGGGCATTCGGAGGATTTCACGAAGCCGATGTGTGCCCTGTTTTATGTGGATATCAACGATCCGATGGCTGGAGGAACCGGGCATACCATTCGGGTTTGCAAGCAGGAAGGTGTTCTCGTAGCATTTCAAGATTCGTGGATGGGCTGGATAGAGGAATAATGTTGAACACCATCTGAACCTTATCTGGAGCTTCCATTGATAACCTCACAGGACAGAACACTTCGTCTTATTTTCCCACAATGGCAAGGCGGCAATAACCCGCCTTACTACTTCGGGTCCAAGTTGCTTGCATGGCTGGCGCCTGAGCATGTTGGTCCGGTAGAAGAAGTGCCGGTGGCGCTGCCGACGGATGAGTCTCTACCCGTAGAAGGTGGTGTAGTGGCACGGAGTGCGTTATTGGAGCAGTTACACCAGGCACGCAGACTTATCAACAAGCATCAGCCTGATCGCTTGGTAGTGTTGGGAGGCGATTGTCTGGTGGACCTTGCTCCTTTCGCTTATCTGAATGAGCGTTACGATGGCAATCTTGCTGTGTTATGGGTGGACACCCATCCGGATATTATAACTCCACAGCAGTTTCAACATGCTCATGCGATGGTACTAGGCAATCTGTTGGGGCATGGAGACGCCAGTTTCGTCAAATTCGTTCCGCGTCCGATTGATCCGAAGAGCGTAATGTATGTCGGTTTGAATAATCCCTCCGAGTGGGAAGCTGCGGCAATGAAGCGGCTTAACCTTGGGAATGTGGCTCCCCAGGAATTGACACAACGCGGCAGTCAACCCGTGCTGAACTGGTTCAAATCTACAGGTGCCAGCCGGTTGGCTATCCATCTCGACCTCGACGTTCTCGACCCGTCGCTGTTTCGTGCCTTACTATTTTCCAAGCCGAACATCCCTGCCAATACATTTGATGGCATTGCTCAAGGACAGCTGACAATGGAGCAAATCGTGCAGTTGCTAGGTGATATTGCGACCATCGCTGATGTGGTCGGTCTTGGCATTGCAGAGCACCTGCCATGGGATGCTCTGGCGTTGAAGAACATGCTGGCAAAACTCCCGCTGATCGGTATGTCCACCAAAGCCTGATTTGACCCGAAGGTTTTGTTAGCATGATCTCTGCGCTTAATCTCACGGCTAACAATAAAAGGTGTAGCGGAGGCGAGGAACGAGCCCTCCGACTGCACCCCTGGTTGACACCGTCATTTGGTATTTTATTGGCACCCATGCTGAATATAACCGCCTGCTCAAAAAGAAATAAACCGAATGAGCGAGGGCTTTTATGGAAAAATTTGTCAAAATGATCTTTGGATTGCTGCCGTCTGCATTTGCTATCAACTTCCTCTGGTGTCGAGAAACAGGCGTCACTTTCACCGGATTCAGAACCTCCGCTTGCAATCGTTGACGGATTAGATCGCTTTCCCATGATTTTTAGACAACAGACCGTGGCGACGGTGGCGATGAATTTGCGGCCTCGGCGCGGGCCGTTTGGGGGGGGGAATCAGTGGGCGGCGCAAGTTTCGGCTTATTTGCGGCGGTGTGGATATCGGGTGGTGCATCGGCTTGATGAGCAGGTGGATTTGGTGCTGGGGACGCATACGGGGCTGGATGGGGCGTTGGAGTTTTCTTATGCGGATGTGGCCGCGATGAAGCAGCGAAATCCTCGATTGCGGTGTATTCAACGGATCAATGACAATGATGTTCGCAAGGGTACGGAGCGTATGGATGGGCAGTTGGCGGAGGCCAATGGTGTGGCGGATCACACGGTGTTTGTTTCGTCGTGGCTGCGGGATTATCATGCGGCGAAATGGTTCGATGTGTCCAAACCACATTCGGTGATTCGCAATGGAGCGGATCCAGCGGTGTTTCATCCGTTTGGGAATGTGCCTTGGTGCGAAGGCGAGCCGTTCCGAATTGTCACGCATCATTGGTCGGATAATCCGGCGAAGGGGTTTGATGTTTATGAGCGGATTGATGCGCTGATTGCGGAGGAGAAGTTGCCGGGTGTGGAGCTGTGGATTATTGGGCGCTGGCCGGCGAGGATTTCGTGGAAAGCGGCGCGGACATTTCCGGCGTGCGCGGGGCATTCGTTGGCGGGGCTGCTACGGCAGTGTCATGCAGCGGTGACGGCGTCACGTTATGAGCCGGGGGCGATGCATCCGGTGGAGGCGTTGCAGTGCGGGCTGCCTTTGCTTTATACGGCGGACACGGGGGGCACGGTGGACTGGGGAAAAAGGTTTGGGGTTTGTCTTGGTGAGGATGCTGTGGCGGCGATGGGGCAATTGCGGACAGAATATGTGGAATTACGTGGCAAGCTTTTACGCGAAGGGCCTGCGGGGGATAAAATGTGTCTCGAATACCGTCAACTGATTCAATCTATCTTGGCGATAAGGTCATGAGCAGGCGTTGGCATGTGTGGTTGGCGGGTTGGCAAAAAGTTGCTTGGGCACTTGATGAGGATTTGCGGTGGGTGAAGTGGGCGTTGGACGGATGCTGTGCATGGACTTCGTTGCCTCGGGCTAAAATTGTCCATGCGGCGTGGCCTGCGGCCGTAAGGACGATTCCTTTCGGGGCATTGCTCGGGAAAATGGTGGTTTGCCAGGCGGATAATCCGCCGGCGTTTTATCTCGGGGTGGAGGGTTTTGCGGAGGTGGTGGCGAAAGTTGGGTTGTGGATAGCGCGGACACACGAGGCGGCAGCGCAGTTTCGCTGCCTTGGATTGCCGGTGGCCTTGGTGCCGTATTGCGTGGATCACACGGTCTTTCGCCGTTTGTCGAATCGTCAAGAAATTCGACGTTCGTTGGGGATTGCCGAGGATGATTTTGTGATTGGAAATTTTCACCGTGATTCCGAGGGAAGCGATCTCGCGAAACCGAAGAGGCAAAAGGGGCCTGATATTTTATTGGAGGTTGCTAAGGAATTGAACCGGCGTATTCCACACTTGGTGGTTCTCCTCGCGGGGCCGCGTCGGCATTGGCTGCTGCGTGCTTTGCGGGCAGAGGGCATTCGCGTGGTGTTTGCGGGGGATGAGCCGGGGGACGCGGATGATTACAAAAAAAACATTCTCCCGCGTAAACGACTTAACGAGCTTTACCAAGTGTTGGACGTTTGTGTGATTGGTTCGCGCTGGGAAGGTGGGCCGTATTCGGTGCTTGAGGCGTTGGCAGCAGGGACGGCGGTAATCAGCACGCCCGTGGGAACATCGCGCGATGTGCTATCCGATGAGTGTCGATTTACGAATGTCGAAGAGGCTGTGAATTTGCTGGAGCGACACGCGAAAGAAAGAAGCTTGGCAGAGTTTTGTCGGGTGGCGGCAGAGGGTGCGGCGCGGACGCATAGCCCGGAGGCGTTGAAAACGGCATTGTTAGCGGCTTATGAGACATTGCCTGCGGGCGGGGTGCCGTTTCTTGATGCTGTTTCCAGCGCAAAAGGCCTGTTGGTCGGGCGGCTGTGTCGTCAGGCGGAAAACCCTTCAACACATATTGCCGAAATTGTGGGTCGGGTTCATGGTCGGGTGGCGGAGATAGGGAGATTTGAGGGGGTGATTGATTATCGGGACGACGGAACTTTGGAATCCTTGGAAAACTGCGCGGCGCAAATTGTAGCTGCGAGGAAATTATGAAACGCGTGGCAATTACGGGAGGGCGGGGGCGGTTGGCATCGGGATTGGCGGGGTATTTGCGGGAGCTGGGGTGGGAGGTGGTGTTATTTTCGCGGACGGGCGGTGGGGAGTTTGGGGTGCTTGGGGATTTGGCGGAGCCTCGTACGTTGTCGGGATTTGAGGCGGTGTTGCATTTGGGGTGGAGTTCGGTGCCGTTGGTGTCGGAGGGGAATCCGGGGATTGAGGAACGTGAAGATTTGCCCTTTGCGCGGACACTCGTGGAGGCGGCACAGAGGTGTGAGCATTCGCCGAGGTTGGTCTTTTTTTCGACAGCGGCTGTCTATGGAAACACGGGTGATGCACCAGTGGAAGAGGAGGTAGCTTGTCGTCCGATGGGGCGTTATGCAGCGGCGAAATTAAAAGCGGAGGAAGTTTTTTTGCAGGCACCGGTTGCTTGTGTGCTGCGAATTACGAATGTATTTAGTCTGGGTTGCGCGAAAACGCGGTCGCAGGGGATTATTCCGATTTTGTTGGAGTCAGCACGGACGGGAAGCGAGGTGACGCTCTGGGGTGATGGCTCGGCGATGAAAGATTATATTGCGGCGAGTGATTTGCATTCTGCGGTTTATGCGGTGTTGGAACGTGGATTGATGGGAACATTCAACGTAGCGTCGGGACATTCACTTTCGATCAATGCCTTGATTGCGCTGGTGGAGTGTGCGGCGGGGCGAGCACTTTCCGTGCGGCACACGGCGCATTTTGCGTGGGATGTGGAGAAGGCGATTATTTCCTCTGCTCGATTACGGCAGGCTACGGGATGGAGTCCTCTTCATGACCCGGAGTCCGCTATTGCAGCTATGGTCAAAACATTAGAGGCATCATGAAGTCGTTTGTGAAAGCAGGACTTCGGCACGTGCTGGATTTTCCACAACGGAGGCGACACCTTGGGGAGTGGTCGCAAGTGCGTTGTGCGGAAGGAAGGGAGCCGGTGTTGGGGTTTGGGGGGGTGTTAGCACCGGGTCAGTTTGTTCATGGAGGAGCGGTGAAACTGCTGTCTTTGCGCGAAGGGTTTTCGTGTGATGAGCAGTGTTTTAACATCCTCTATCTTGTGAGTAGCGCGCAGCCGGAGTTTGCGGAGGATTTGGTGAAGATGTGTCGTCGGCAGGGAATCGCGTTTGTGTGGAATCAGAATGGGGTAGGATATCCCGGATGGGCGGGGGCGGATGCGGAGTGCCATAATGCGCCGATGCGGCGGCTGCGGGCGCAGGCGGATTTTGTGATTTATCAAAGTGCATTTTGCCGCGCATCGGCAGAGAAATTTCTAGGGCCGTGTGATCGTCCGTCTGCGATGTTATTTAATCCGGTGGATTTGCAGAAATTTTCCCCGCGTAAGGAGGCGTTGTCTCCGACTCCCTTGCGCTTGCTGGCTATGGGAACGCAGAATTACCGGGAGCGAGTTGTGGCGGCGTTGGATTGCGTGCGGGTTTTGCGTGCGGGAGGCATGGCGTGTGTTTTGACCATTGCGGGGCCGTTGCTGTGGAAAAATGCACAGGAAGATTTGACAGCATTAATGGCGAGGCTCGATTTACAAGATGTCGTCACGTTGAGGGCGCCTTTTACGCAGGAAGAGGCACCGGAGATTTATCGAGAGCACGACATCCTTTTGCATCCGAAATATCTTGATCCGTGTCCGACGGTGGTAGCAGAAGCTTTGGCCTGCGGCCTGCCGGTCGTTGCTTCACGTTCGGGCGGTTTGCCGGAAATGGTGGATGCAAATTGTGCAGAATTGATCGAGGTTCCGCTGGTTTGGGATCGTATGGTCACGCCCTCAGGAGATCAATGGGCAGCTGCCGTGCGATCTCTTGTAGGGAAATTAACGGATGCCTCGCAAGCGGCACGGCATCGGGCGGAAACGTTGTTTGATGCAATGCTATGGGTGCAGGCGCATCGGGAAATTTTTACGATTTTTAGAAAATGAGTTCCCCTCAACTCAGTGTTTTGATGGCCGTTTACAATGGTGGCAACGCACTGACAGCGTCGTTGCAGAGTATTGCGGAACAAACCTTCACGGATTGGGAAATGGTAATTGTGGATGATGCGTCCACGGATAGAACGCGAGATGTTTTGGATAAATTTGCGAGGCAAGACGTGCGATTTCGTTTGGTGAGCAATGAAAAAAATAAAGGCCAGACGGCGTGTTTAAATCAGGGATTGCGTGTGTGCCGAGGTGAGTGGGTGGCGCGTCAGGATGCGGATGACCTTTCGCATCCGCAGAGACTGGCGGCGCAGATGGAGTTTTTACGGTGCAATCCGGAAACCGTTTTGCTTGGCACGCAGGGTGTCCTTATTGATGCGTGCAGCCGGAAAATTGGGCTGCTGGACGTGCCTTGTGGTGAAGCAGAAATTCATTGGTGTGCACCTTTTTTGAATCCGTTCTTGCATACGGCGGTCGTGTTTCGTCGGAACGTGGTGTTGGAGACAGGCGGATATGACGAGGCTTACCGCATTGCACAAGATTACGAGTTGTGGACGCGGTTGGCCGTGGGGCGTCAGACTGCCAATTTGCCGGGGTGGTTGATCCGGTATCGGCATACAGAGAGTTCGCTCTCGAGGGCGGGACGGGATTTGGCCTTTGCCGAGGCTGATCGGGTCTCTGCTCGTGAAGCCGAGCGGATGCTTGGGCGGCCATGGAATTCGGATGAGGAGCGGTTGAGTGCAGAGTTTCGACGTGGGATGGGAGCAGGCTTGCGCGGGCGATTTTGGGAAATGATAAGCGCGCTGGAAAAAGAAACGGGGCGTGCGTTGCCGACGAAGCTTCGTGCAGCGTGGCATTTGCGGTTGGCGGGGACTGGGGGGGGCGGGGCAGCTGCGGAGGTGATGGCGGCTTTCCGAACCGCCCCGATGTTCACGATGCGTTGGTTGTACGGGCGTTTTGTCAGCTCCTGAAAGTCCGGTCGACGGCGAGGGCAATCCGCATGGAAGCGTCGCTGCAAAAATTACGCCAGAGCGGTCGGGCAAAGCGTTGGGTGGCCAAAGTTGGGAGAGTCTCTTCAACCAGCTTTCTCCAGCGTGCGGTGATGGATTCATCCGAATAATCGGCGGCTTTTCGGAGCCCCTGTTCAACCAAGGAGCAGTAGAAATTTTCATCGCTTTTTAATTTTTGCAAATGGCGGATAATTTCATCCGGGCTTCGGGCAATGAGGTAATCGCGCCCGGGGTTTCCGTCGGCGGCAAAAGCCGAGTTCCTTCCTCCGATGAAAGGAATGCCCGCTCGCCATGCGTTGTAGAGTTTCGTGGCGGGTTTGTGGAGTTGGCGTTGGCGGCCGAAAGTTCTTACGGCAAGGACGACATCCACATCGTGGTAGTCATGCCAGTGTTCCGCGCTGCGGATATCGAAGGTACATCCCACGGTGTGAAGCAGGTGCTCCGCCCATTCAGGGGTTTGTAACTCGGGAGCGAGGTTGCTTTTTGTCCCATAGAAGGCTACGCGCTCGAAGGTGTTTCCTCGGACGGGATCGCGCATGAGAAGCCCGGGTTGCGTCCAATGTGGCATAAAAATGCCGCGCGGCAACCGGTGTGCATGAGCGGCATTTTGTGCAATGTGACAATGTGCCGATGGGTGCGGCAGGCCGTCGGCTATCACGCCGGCGAGGAACATTCCTTGCGGGGCGCGGAAATGCGGCGGAAGAGTTCCGGTCAAAGCAATCACGATTCCGTCACGCGGGATGTCATGAACCAACTCCATCTGGCACCCGGTGTGCGTCAAAGCGGCCCACGTTCCATAGATCCAGCATTGGGCTGCTGCGGATTTTCACCCCTCCTCAAGGACGAAATCGCCACGTCGCAGCCAAGCGTCGCGTTTTTCTTCTCTCGGCAGGAGAGCTTCAGGAAGATAAAAACGGGTGGTCATTGGTGAACCGAAGTTAAATGAGCTTAGGCATCCTGCAAGATTGGAGCGTTAATGCGGGGAACATCCGCAGCCGATTAATTTTGGCTTCGTTTCGGCTGGCACAGAAACTGCATCGCTGGCCACGTGTGGTGCGTTGGATAGGAATGCCGTATTTGGCTGTTTATCAGCTCGTCGTTTATTGGGAGTTGGGTGTGGAGCTGAATTACAAGGCGAGCATTGGTCCGCGTTTGAGACTTTATCACGGCTATGCACTGGTGATTCATGATGATGCCGTTTTGGGAGCGGATTGTATTTTGCGTCATTGCACGACGATTGGGATGCGGCGTGGGTCGAATGATTGTCCGTTAATTGGCGATCGTGTGGATATTGGGAGTAATTGCGTGGTCATTGGAAAAATTACCATTGGTGATGGCGTGCGGATTGGAGCGGGGAGTGTGGTGATTTATGATGTGGGCGCGGGAGTTTCAGTCGCAGGCAATCCCGCACAACCCGTGGGAACGAAGCGGTGAAATTTCTTTTTCTATCGGGAGGAGCGCACTTGGTGTGGGATCCGTCAGCCCCGCGTGCTGCGGGGGGAGCAGAGTTGCAAGTGGCATTACTGGCGCGTGAGTTGGTGCGACGCGGGCATGAAGCGGTGTTGCTTGGGACGGACACGGGTCAGTCGGACGATGCGATGTGGGAAGGAATTCGGATACGGCGAGGAGGCCGTTATGGCACGGGCGCATTGACGGATATTATGGCGGCGTGGCCGGTGATTCATCGTGTGTTGCGGGAGGAACGGCCAGATTTTGTCGTGGTCTATGGTTGGACGGCGTTGCTTTATGCGCTGGCGTGGTGGCGTCGGGTGGTGCCGTTTAAGCTGGTTTTCGTCTGCGCCTTAGATGCAGAAATTGATGGTGATTTTCGTCGGCGAAATCCGATGCGCGGATTTTTTTTCCATCGTGGAATGCAAAAAGCAGACGTGCGATTTTCCATTACGGAGAATCAGGCGAGGCATTTTCGGGATCAGGGAATGACGTGTTCCGTGACGCGGCTTCTTTTGCGTGAGGCGGTGTTTTATGAGGGCACAAACAAAACGGTTGATTTGCTTTGGGTAGCGCGTTGCGAGAATGTGAAACGTCCGGCATTGTTTCTCGATTTGGCGGAGTCATTGCCTCATGCACGATGCAGGATGATTTGTACGCCGCATGATGCGCGGCTTTTTGAGGAGATGAAACAAAGAGCGTTGGGATTGCCAAATGTAGAGTTCATCGAGGGTGTGGCATATCGGGATATTCAAGGTCATTTCAATGAAGCCCGTATTTTCGTAAACACATCTTCGCACGAAGGCGTCCCCAACACGTTTATTCATGCGGGTCTTGGGCGGGCGGCGATTGCGTCGTTGGAGATTGATCCAGACCGAATGTTCGGCACGTTTACTGCCGGAGTTCAGGCGCGAGGAGATTTTGTGAGTTTGATTGCCGGTGTAAATAAGCTTCTTCTAACGCAGGAAAAATTGACATCAGCATCTGCCGAGAGTGCGCGTTTTGTTCGTGAATGGCATGACAATGAGCGCAATGTTGCGGCTTTTTTACGCGGGGTGGAGGAGGAGGAATGATTCGGGTGCTTCATGTGATAGACCATTTGGGTCTGGGTGGAGCGCAAAGTGCCTTGGTTGACATGGTGGCGCACCGTGATTCGAGGCAGCTAGATGCCGAGGTTGCGGTGATGCACGGCCGAGGTTTGTTCGCGGAGGCGTTGGAGCAAGCAGGGGTCAAGGTTCACGAATTGGCACCGTCAAAATGGCCGCCACTTTATGCGGTCAATTTGGTACGGCTCGTTCGAGAGCAGGCATACGATGTGCTGCATTTTCATTTGCAAGGAGCCAATTGGTTAGGCAAACCGCTCTGTGCGTTGGTCTGTCGTTCGTCGCGTGTGGCGCATGATCATAGCAGTGCTGATTGGCGGTTTCGCGGGTGGTGGTCGCTACTGCCGGACGGACTTACGCATTTATTTTCCCATCGCGTGGTGGCGGTTTCGGCGGGTGTGGCGGATTTTTTGGCGGGATGGGAAGGCGTACCGCATCGCAAAATCCGGGTGGTGCCGAACGGCGTGGACACGTCGGGTTTTGCCCCGGTAACGCCCGAAAAACGCGCAGCGGCGCGGCGAGCGTTGGCTCTGGATGACGGAGATTTTGTCGTTGGTGCGCTGGGGCGTTTGGCACCGGAAAAAAATTTTGCGATTCTCGCTGAAGTGGCGCGGATGTGTCCGGATGTTCGTTTCATTCTCGGCGGCTCTGGGCCGGAAGAGGCGATGTTACGGCGATCTTTTGAGAAATTGGGCAATGGTGTTCTGGCTGGGCAAATCACGGATCGGGCGGAATTTTATGCCGCCCTGGATGTGTTCGTGCTGCCTTCGCGACATGAGGCTTTGCCCATGACGATTCTGGAAGCGATGGCGTCCGGCGTTCCCGTGGTGGCGTCGAATCTCGAAGGTATTGCCTCGGCTCTGGGGGATGGCGGTCTTTTGACGCTGCCGGGCAACGCGGAGGAAATCGCCGCGTTCATTCGTGCGCTGCGTGACGATCCGGCGCGACGCGACGGGTTGGCAGCACGAGCCCGAGGTCGGGTGAAGGAATTTTTCAGCGCGGCCCGCACGGCCGGACGCATCGAGGAGATTTACCGCGAAGTTTGCCGAAGCTGAACGACGCGCATTTCGCACCTTCACCCCAAAGCATCAGCCCCCATCCGATTAAAAGAATCTTGGCGGTCACGCGTAAGTTTTTTTTTTGACGGACTATCCAAATTTTCGAGGACCTGATTGAATGGGCAAGTGAGCAAGGCAACTGATCATTTGCAGCGCGATCCGGTGATGGCGGGGTTGATGGAGCGGGTGGGGGTGATCCGGCATCGGGCGCGGCAGTTGCCGCCTTATGAGTCGCTGGTTCATGCGATCATTCACCAGCAATTGAGCGGCAAGGCGGCGGCCACGATTTTTGGAAGGTTTCAGGAACGGGTTGGGCGGGGAGGGCGTCCTTCTCCTGAGGCAGTGTTGCGGGCGTCGCCGGATTTGCTTCGTGAGGTGGGGCTGTCGCGTCCGAAGGTGGCTTATATTCGCGGCCTCGCCGAGAAGGCGCTCGCGGGGGAGATTCCCTCACTCGACCAATGCGCGGCGTTGAGCGATGGGGAAATTATTGCTCGGCTTACGACCATCAAAGGCATTGGCCGCTGGACGGTGGAGATGTTGCTGATTTTCAATCTCGGACGCCCGGACGTGCTGCCGGTGAATGATCTGGGCATCCGGCGCGGATTTCAAATTTCCCATGGGAAGCGGACGCTGCCGGAGCCGAGGCGTCTGGCACGCCACGGAGAAAGGTGGAAGCCTTTCCGCACGCTGGCCGCGCTTTACTTGTGGCGGGGAGCGGATGGGTGAGATGTGTTGAAGTTAACTTTAGTGCAACAACTACGATGGAGAAATTAGCGTCGGCCTATGGCGAACGTTGCTGAGGATTCGAAAAATTCAGGCTCCAAATAAACCGAGGTGAAAGCCTCGGTTTTTTTATGTTCCGATGACATTATCTATGGTAGCTTAGGAAGGCATGGGTTGGATTCTTCGCAGCATTGGGTTGTTGGTGTGTGTGGGGGTGTGGTGGTGGGTGTCCTCGAAAATAGGTACGAGTTCGGGTGAGGATACACCGGAAACTTTTCGTGCGGTGCTCCCGCTTTTGGCTTCGTTTGGAATGCTGATTGTCGCGGGAATCATTTTTGCCAAACCCTTGGTGGGATGGATTGGGGATTTGTCGGCTAATTTATTTATGCCTTCGGAGACGCATGATAAGCCGCAACCTATGTACAGCATTCCCGAGGGGCGCATGGCGGTGGAGGATTACGAGGGTGCGTTGGAGGCTTATACGGAAATGGCAGCGGAGCATCCCACGGAGATTGTTCCTCACCTGCGTATGATGGAAATTTGGCTGCGGGTTTATCAGGATGTGGAAGCGGCGCAAACGATTCGCGACAACGCTTTGCAGACGATCAGCGGAGAGGAAAATAAAAAGCAATTTGAGGCGGCTGCGAAGGTAATTTTGTATGAGGCGGGTGTGGATTGACGTTGTTTGGGCTGGCAGCGGAAGCGGGGTTGGTTTAGTTAAAGTGCTATGCAAATTCACCTAAGTCCTCGGCATCTGGTGCTCACTGGCGCGATTCATTCTTACGTGGCCACCAAGCTGGCGCATTTTGAAAATCAGACGGATGAAGTGATCGGAGCGCACGTCGTTCTTGTGCATGATGAATCCAAGGCAAAAAAGACCTATGTCGCCAAAGTTCATCTCGCCTTACCTGGCCGTGACATCTTCGTGGAAAGCCGTGAAAATGATCTTTACGCCGCGATTGATTCGGTGATGGCCAAAGTTTCGCGGCAGCTGCGCAAACGCAAAACGCGTCTGGTTACGGGTAAAAAGCACAAGCAGCAAGTGGCTAAAGAACGCGGGAAGCGCGGGGAGTAATTGTTGGCCGTGACGGACGCGGCCTACAAGGTCAGGTTGGATGTTTTCGAGGGGCCTCTCGATTTGCTTCTTTATTTGGTGAAGAAGGACGAGGTGGATGTGTATGACATCGAGATCGGGCGCATTACGCGGCAGTATCTTGAATACCTCGAAGCTTTAGAGGCTATTGATGTGGAGGTGGCGGGAGAGTTTATCGTCATGGCAGCAAATTTGCTGTATATTAAAAGCCGCACGTTGCTTCCTGTGGATTTGCAAGGGCCCGAGGAGGAGGAAGGTGAGGAAGATGATCCGCGTTGGGAGTTAATTCGGCAGCTTATTGAGTACAAGAAATTCAAAGAAGTGGCGGGGGATTTGCGTGATCGCGAGGAGCTGGCGGTGAAACTTTTTGGTCGGGCTCCGATGGCACCGGTGACCGATGGTGGGGCGACTTTATTGGCGGGCGAGGTAGGGGCACTCGATCTCATTGCAGCATTTCAGCGTGTATTGGCGCGGCTGGAAAAAAACAAAGCGGCAGATCGCGAAATTGAACCCGATCGTTTTACCGTTTCGGAAAAAATTGACTATGTCCTCAAGGTTTTGCCGGAGTCGGAGCCACTGCGGTTCGAAGAACTTTTTGCGGGGCAGTTGACGCGCAGCGAGGTTGTGGCGACTTTTTTGGCGTTGTTAGAGCTTGTTCGTCTGCGCCATGTGAGCGTTGTGCAGGAAGAAACATTCGGAGAGATACTCCTGCGGCGGCGAGGGCCGGTACTTACTGCCGATTGAAATCATTTCTCGAGTTATCGCTCTCGTGCGTGTCACATGGGTTGTTAAAAAATTCTCTTGTTTTAATTTTTTTCTTGCAATTCTTAACCGGTTAAGTAACTTTGAAATTACGTCATGAAATCTCGGATTACTCTATCTCACATCGCAGAGGTTTGCGGAGTAAGTAAAGCAGCCGTTTCGTATGCACTGCGTGGATGCGATCAGGTTTCCGTAAAACTTACAAAAGCAATACAGCAGAAAGCGTCCGACTTGGGTTATATCCCTTCGCGAACGGCACGACTTCTTAATGGCCACACTTCTCCGCGTTTGGGGATTGTGTTGTCACTTCCCGGGGTGCCTATGGAATCACAAATTTTGCAAGCATTGGAGGCTGTGTGCCGCGAAACAGGGTTTGAGGCGGTTGTTCGCTATCATTATTGGCATGCTCCGACGGAGTGTCACATTTTACAGTCACTTTTGGATGAGGGAGTCACTGGTTTGGTGATGGTTCCCGCACATTTAGGTACAACGGCAGAGCTCGTTCGTTTGCAAAAAGCAGGGCTTTCAGCACCAATTGTGACTGTTGGTTTATTGCATCACCGTGGAGAAGAGTTGATAACTTATCTTGGAAATTTTGCTCCCGATTATCAGTCGGTAGCACCACTTTGCTTGAAGCATGTCGCAGAAGCCGGTCATCAAAATATTGCTGTTTTATTTCAAGGGCCCTACACGAATTCGGGTGGAGCTGCTTCTCTGGCTCAGTCTTTTCTTTCTACAGCAAGTCATCAAGGAAACCTTCGGATTGAGATGTTTTACCTAGATGATACTTCGAGTGCCATTCGGCAAAAAATTTTGCAGGGGGTGCCTTGTGCTTTAGAGGATGTTTGGAAAACGGACAATCAGCTGGCAGAGCATTTTTTGAATCATCCTTTTGAGGCTACGGTAGCAATCACTTCGGATGATTTAACCGCTTTAAGCCTTCTTCGTGCGTGTCACGACCGGAGTATTAAAGTCCCACAAGACCTTTCGATATTTAGTATGGGAGGCTCTTGGGCCTGCCGTATGGCACCATTATCTATTACGCATGTAGAGCCGAACATTGAAGGAATCGCCACGCGTATTATCTCTATGTTTTTGGCTAATACGTCCTCCGATCACGAAGAAGTTGCCTATCCACTTTCTATAGTTGAAGGCGAGACGCTTATTTCTCGTGACTCAAAAAACTCTACAAGAATCCTCGAAAAAACTATTTCTACGACCATGTTCCATGGGCGTTCTCCACACCAACACCTACAATACTATGAAACTTCAAGTTAATTTTCTGATGCCGACCAACACAACCTCTAATATCCCTATTATCCCTACTATGAAAACAAACACCCTCACCCACAGTCTGCTGCTTATCGCCGTTATTTTAATGGTAAATACAATTCATGCCCAAGTACTTTGGAACAAAACTTCGGGGACAAATGATTATACTAATGCCGCCAATTGGGATGGCGGCGCAGTTCCTACGGCCTCACAAACGGCCGCCTTCAATACCAACGGCGATCAGACGGTGCAATTCAACGCCAGTCTTGCCACCAACCCTCAAAATCTCACTGTCGGAACCACTGGCAACACCCTGACCTTTAATTCCGCCGGCGCAGCTCAAACGGTTGTTAACGCAGGGGCGAACATGATTCTTGGCTCCTCATCAGGTGCCAACATCATAATCCAGAAAACTGGAGCCGGGAATTTTATATTCCGCTCTGCTGGCTCTTTTCAAGTCGGCGGCACGGGCGGCAATAATAACACCGTCACCGCCCAAGGAACCAATGTTACCGTCGGCTCCGCTAACAGTATTGTAATTGTCGGTTTTGACAACAGCTCGGGCAACACGCTTCATATCAAAGATGGAGCCACGTTAAGCAGCGGTGGTGGAACAATTGGGCGGGCCAATGGCTCGACTAATAATATCATCCGCCTTTCCGGAACCAATACGACTTGGAATGTGGGCGGAACAGCCGGTGCCAATAATATCACGATTGGAGTAAGTGCTGGAAACGACAACAACATCCTGACCGTGGAAAGCGGCGCAAAAATCGCCTCCGCTCAGCCACTCAATGTCTATCGGGGTACGGTTCACCTCGACAATGGAACCATCAATCTAACCAATCAAGCCCTCACCTTTCAGGCTGCCGGACGCCTTCGCGGTCAGGGGACGATTACGGCCAGCGAAGTTAAGTCCACCGCAGCGGGTGCCATCGTCGAAGTGGGAGAAAGCGGGTTTGGGGCTCTCAATGTCACTGCAACCAATTGGAATAATACCAATATCGCGCTGCAGCTCGGCATTGGTGATATGTCCGGATCTCCGATCGCCGGAGTAAATTATGACTGGCTCAATATCAATGGCACCTTCACGTATGGCGGAAGCCTGACCATTGACCTTACCAACGCCATTTTGCCGATCGGTACGAATGCCTACGCGCTTATCAATTGGACCAATGCTCTCGGCTCAACCAATAATCTGTCCGTCAATTTCATCAACGGCAGTACGCCAGACTATGAGTTTCGTAGCGATGGCTTCTATATTGTTCCCGAACCGGCCGTGACGGGTCTGCTCTTGGTCGCCGGGGGCTTGGTCAGCCTATTGGGTCTTCGTCGCCGTGGATAATCTCATTGAACCACACCGCCTTGAAGTCGTCCTTTCCCATACCCCATGGGGCGGATCGGGCTTTCAGCCTGGTCGAGATACTCGTCGTCATCGCCATCCTCGCTATTTTGGCGTCCCTGCTCGTACCGGGCATCCAAAATGTCATATACCAATCCCAAAAGGCCAAAAGCGTCGGCAATCTGCGGCATATGGGAAGTGCTCTGATGTCCTATGTCGCCGATAATGACGGAAAACTTATCGAAGGTGCCATGACACCTCTCTATCAAAAAACACGCCCGCAATTCTGGTTTAATGTCTTAGACGCCTACATGGGAGGGACTGATTACACTCTGGACGGACAAAAGCGTCCGGAGCGTCCGATATGGCAAAATGACCCGTTGAAGGCTTTTAAAACGCCTCCCATGTTTAGGGGGTTTGGCTGCGGTGTGGGTTATGGATGGAATTATTATTACTTCGGATATGAATCCGGACAGCCTACAAAATATGGCTGGGGAAGTCGCCTCGCTCAGGTGGAAAGGCCTACCGAAACCATTATTATCGGCACTTCAACGGACGATATAGGTTCCACAGATGTACTAAAGCACGTCGTCATTTACAGTCAGCCCGGTGCTAAGCCATCCATGGCAACCCGCTACAAAGGTGCGGGGCTTTATCTCCTTCTCGACGGCCACGTTCAGGCATTTACCCCCGATGAAATCATGGCAAATGACGCTTACCTTTTCAAAAAAACAAAACCCCAAGAATTATGAAACTCCCACATCTCTGGCTTATCCTTCTTGCCTTGATGATCCCGCATCATGCACAAGCTTTCAACGCCCCGGGTCAACTCCTCAATCCCGGTTTCGAGGAAGACCAGGATAATGTCGGGTTTCCTGACGGATGGAAAGTAGCACCCGACGCAAAAGTCACTCTCACCCGCGATAATCCGGTCAATGGGGCGAAGGCTTTGGTTATTGAGGACGGCTATGCAGCGGTGTCGCAGGACTTGAACATCGAGAACCTTGCCAACAAACGGATCGTATTTTCTATGGGCGCCCGCAGTCCGGATGCCGGCCGCCTCGGGGTGCGGATTGGGTATTATGTGACCTCAGATACGGGAGCTAAGAAATGGGAAGATGCACCACTCGTTTGGGACAAACCCCTGAACGCCGAGTTCCAAACGATTGCAGGTTCCCGGGTCATTCCGGCTAACGCGCTGGATGGACGATTTTGGATCGGCATTTACAGGAGTCAGCGCGAAGGCACGGTGGTTGTGGATGATGTTTCGCTCGAGTTCATTGATTCTCAATCTTCTTTGACTCCCAAAGAAATGACCATTGCCGTGAGGGAAACAGGACTTTTGCGCGGGAAGCTCCGCCGCGCTCAGGCACAACAGTCGGATAATCCGGCATGGGCAGGGATCGAAAAAGCTGCCGAGCGCATCCTGCCTGCTTCCGGCGAGGAGAAAGCCACGCAAACACTGGCCGACATTCTTGGGCAAACCCAGAAACTCAATGCGGAAATCCTTGCGGCTCTCTATCCCAAAAAAATCTTCACCGCCTCGATGCAAGAGCCTTATCAGCGGCTTGACGCCAGTCAATTACCCGCCGTCCCCGCCGCCGACGCACCTTCTTGGGGCGTGACGGCCCTGCGTGGCGAGGTCGCCGCGCTCAGCGTGGAAGTGACCAACACCACGACCCTAACCCAGACCCTGATCCTCAACCTCGACAAACTCCCCGATGTTGATGTGGAAATGCGACGACAGGTTTTTTTGGAAACATGGTACACCAAAGGCGAAACTTTGCTGGCCGATCCGCTCACGCTCCTGCCCAAGGATAACAAGGGGTGGCATCTTAATTTGGAGCCGGGCGAGACCACGCGCGTCCATGTGGCTCTGACGATTGCCAAGGATGCCAAAGAGCGAAAGCAAAGCGTCAAAGTCTCTGTGCGTAGTGGCCGGGAGGAGCAAATGCTGCCCTTCGATCTTGTCATCCTCCCCGCCCAGCTCCCCACTTCGCCGCAGCTTGCACATTATCAATTTCTTTACAGCGACCTCAATGTCATCAACGACCTCCCGGCGGAAGCCGCCCGGGATCTCGAAGCGCACGGGGTGACCGATATCGAGTGGGCTTTCATGCCGCCCTCGACCTTCTCATCGGACGGGAAACTTTTGGAAAGCGACTGGAGCACGCATAACCGCTGGCTGGCAGGCTTTCGCGACTCCAAAATTCGGCTGAATATTTTTTGGCAAGGTGCTTACAAGAAAATGAAGATGGCAGAAGGTGGCACCTTGGGATACGGCAGCAAGGCATGGAAAAGGGGGTTGCTTGAACTCCTGACGGCCTATCTTGACCACGCAGAAACGCTGGGCGTCCCTCGTGAGCGGTTCACCATTTTACCCATGGATGAAATTCATTCCGCCCATTTGGATAAAGCCCCTGACGAGGAGCCGTTTTTTTTTCGTGACTTAGCACAAAGTATCCGAAATGCCGAGAAAAAATTACCTATTTATCTGACCATAGGAAATTACGCATTCCCGCAGGACATCGAAGTGGTTCTGCCCACCCTCCATGTGGCCATGCCTCACTGGCCCATGCCGCAAAAATTGGGCCGTAATGCGCCACCTGACTATAATCCAAGAAAAGCCTTCTTTGAAAAAACTCTCCCCATGTTGGAAAAAGCCCGCAAGGACGGGAACCTCCAAATTTGGAGCTACCATGTGCTGCCGGGAAAAAGCGATGACGTGCTGACCATGAGTCGCTCTTATCCCCTGCTGGCCGTGGCTGCGGGCTACACCGGGTTCGGATACTGGGCCTATAATGTCACCAGCAAAAATTCGTGGGACGACCAAGATGGCTCCATTCTCGATTACAGCGTGATTTACGACGGACGGGAGAATCATCCGGCCAACCATAAATACAATGTCACCTCGGAAATCATCGTTCCTTCCATTCAATGGGAGGCGATTCGGGCGGGGCAGCAGGACGGACAAATTTTGCTCTCTCTCAAGAACCGACTTGAGGACAAAAATTGCTCGCCGAAGCTACGAACGGAAATTGAGAAGCTGCTGAAAACCGCCCATGAGCTGGGCGGTGAGGAAGGTTATGGGGGAAGTGCTTTAACCTTTGCCGCCGTCCGTGAATTTTCCGCACAGCTCCGAAACGCCTGGGACTTGGCCTCAAAAACAGGGAGCTAAATTTTTCTATGAGCACCGTGTCGTTAGCAAAACCACCACCATCCGAAACCACCGTTACCCCCATTTCCGAAAGCCGCAAACCTCGTTTTGAGAAGGGAGCGCGGGCGTCCCGTCCGCATTCCTACGATGCGGGCAAGATGCCCACGCCCGCGTATATGGCAACTTCAGAAAATGCCTCCGCTCCAAAACCCCGCTTCTTCCTTGACGTCCATGAGGAAGACGGATATCTGCGCATCGCCGGTCGGCATTTTCGACTACTCTTTGGAAAACACTCCGGCGGGATTGAGCGTTTGGAAATGTTCAACGGATTGTCATGGCATTCCGTGTTGGCAGATGGAAAAGCCCCGGGCTTGAATCTCACTGTGCCTGTGGTGGAAACCCGCGTGACACATAAAACAAATGAGCAGCTGCGCTTGACGGTGACACAACAGGATGATGATTGGCGGGTGGAGACGAATTATGAAATTTACGCCCGCGGCTACGTGGTGGCTACGTTCCGCATGTCAACGCGCAAAGACGGTGCACGCGCCCAGTCGCTTACGGTGGGAGTGGGCATCAAAGAATCCATTTTTTCACGTCCACACCGGATTATCAACGAAGCACCCACGCCGGAAATGCGACAAATTGTTCGCGGTTTCTCCGTCAATTTCACCACCGATGACCGCCCGGTCACCAACAGCCTCGATTTTCTGCTTGAGTCCGTCGCCCTCAATGCCAATGGAAAACCCCCGCTCCGTTATGTAGAAAACAAAGGAACGTCCCGCGAGCTGGGCTGGAAGCTCACGACCGGTTGGCCCTACCCATTTCCCGAAGGCTATGTCTATGAGAATCGCTGGTGCCTTTCTTTCACCGCTCTTGATCAGTCGCCCAGCCCGATTCGCGGACAAAGGATTTATCAATGGTTTGGCAACACGGCCGACAATTTTGCCGTGCCCACGGAAGAGGAGCTTCTCGAAATGGCCGAGTATGGCTGTTCGATTTTGGTCTTTCACATGCCGGTTCTGACAGGGATTGACTTTCAGGAAGTCCGGGATCCCGAAGGAATGCTCCATTGCGTGCAACGTGCCCATTCCTTGGGTATGAAAGTCCTTTTCTATGTGCAGCCCTATTTGATTCACCGCTTCCCCTCCATCCCCGAGAACCTTCGCGACAAACGCACGGAATGCCTAAACGTCTGGCACGCCATGAATTCCTCACAGGTGGCCAATTACGATCCGAATTTCACCGAATATGACTGCGATGAGCTGAACTTGCGCCACCCCGAGGCGTTCCAATACATCCGAGACGCAGCATTGTATTGCTATAAAAAATATCACTTCGACGGATTGTATGTGGACTTCGCTTGGCCCGCTCAAGGGCTTGCGGTGAATCCGGAAAATAATCAACCCGGACTTTTTAATTTTTACGATTACTTGAAGCTACTGCGAGAATGGCGGACGGCCCTCGGGCCGGAGGGACTCATGATCGGACACGGCGGTGGATTTCTTGTCGGCAGCGACATGGTGGAAGGATTTGATGCCTGCCTGACCGGCGAAGCCCAGCGCGTGATAATACCCGATTCTCTAGGAGTTCAATACGGCCCAGTTCCCACGCTCTGGATTATCCAGCGTAATAAACGCGATATTTTCCGCTCGCCTTTGACCATAGAAAACCTGATTCGTGAAGGCGTCACCCCGCAGGTTGGTATCGCCGTCTGCGGGAAGGCCATCATCGCTACGGTTGACCCGGGGTATTTTCCTGAGCTTATGGCCCTTTGGCAAATGTGGAGAGCCTTCCCGGTGGAAGAAGCGACATTTTACAATTACCTTTCCGCCCCCGTTCTCTCGATAGACAATGAGGAAATTGTCTGGAGCCTCTATAAAACCGAGGAAGGGGAAATTCTCTTGCTCATTGCCAACGCCGGTGGTCCGCGGCTCAATGACTCCCCGTCCATCGGAGCCAATATAACTCTGGATTTAGAGGCTCTCGGGTTGCCGGACACGTTGCGCTGCTGGCGAATGCGTGGAAACACCTACGATACTTTCCGTATCACGGAAATGGAAGCCGTCCGAGCCGGGTGCCTGTCCATTTACGAAATTGATCTCCACGAATTTCAGGGCTACATCCTCGCGCCCAAGAATCCGCCGGAGACGCTGGTCAAACTCCAAAAACATTTGGCTGGACGAGGCGAGCGATTGAAAGCCCAACTTCCCGCAAAAATCAAGCGACTGGAAAAATTGGATTACCAACTCGACTCCTTCGCCAAACTTCCCAACGCGCATACCTTCTTTTCCTACACCGAATTCATGGCCGGGCGTGTCGCAGAATAGGGTGAGCAGGGGAATTTGAAAATCGGCTTGAAATCATTTCTCGATTGATGCGCGGGGGGAAATATCGAATCCTTAACGGTTCAGCCTTTTTTTATTCATGAGCCCTTTAGCCCGTGTCCTCGAAGCTTTGCTCTTCGCGTCGGACAAACCACTTTCAGCCTCCGAATGTGTGAAGTATTTGCGGGGTGCGGTGGAATCTGCGCCGGAGAATGAACTCGTGGCAGCGTTGGCGAAGGAAAAGTCGGAGGCTGTTGTGCAGGCGATGCAGGAATTGCGCGATGAATACGAGCAACAGAAAAGAGGGTTTTTTTTAATGGAGAATGCTGCCGGGTGGAAAGTGGTGACATCCCCCGATGCTGTGGCGTGGGTACGTCAACTTTTTCCGGAAAATCGCCCAGCGCGGTTGAGTCCGTCGGCCTTAGAAACGCTGGCTATTGTTGCTTACCGTCAACCGCTGACTCGGGCAGATATTGAGGCTGTGCGCGGGGTGAATGTGGATGGTGTGATGCAGACATTGTTGGAGCGTGGCGTGATTCGTATTACGGGTCGTGCGGAAGTACCCGGGCGGCCTTTGCTTTACGGGACGACAGAATTTTTTCTCGAACATTTCGGCTTGCGCACGCTGGATGAGTTGCCTAATTGCGCGGAGCTGCGGCGTGTGGAATTACCCGTAGCGGCGAAGGATGCGGAGCAACCCGTGTTGCCTTTGCAAGAGGCCGGTGAAACGGATGCGGAAACGGAGTTGGTGGATTCTGCGAAGGAGGAACCTGCATGAATTTGGAGGAATTGCGAGTAGCGATAGATTCGGTAGATGATCGGATGTTGGAGTTGTTGCACGAGCGTGCGGAGCTCGTGCATGAAGTGGGTGCTCTCAAGGGAAAAACCGGAGAGCCTTACTATGTTCCCGAGCGAGAGGAAGCGATGTTGCGACGGCTTGCGACGGCTAATCGTAGCCGCCTTTCGGAACCTTCGTTACGTGCGATTTATCGGGAAATTTTATCCGGTATGCGTGGCTTGGAGCAGGCCATTACAGTGGCCTATCTGGGCCCGCCTACCACGTTTAGTCATCAGGCGGCGGTTCGCCATTTTGGCCAAGCCGTAACGCCTGTGCCGGAGCGTTCCATTGGGGAAGTCTTTGAAGCGGTCGAGCGTGGGCGTGCTCATTATGGCGTTGTACCGATTGAGAATTCACGGGAGGGAGCGATTGGGGCGACGCTGGATCGTTTGGTAGAAACTGACACGCGTATTTGTGCAGAAATATTTTTACCGGTGGATTTGAATTTGCTTGGGCGGGGATCGTTGGCGGACGTGCGGCGGATTTATTCGCATCCGCAGCCATTTGGTCAGGCGCGGCGATGGTTGGCGGAGCATTTACCTACGGCGGAATGTGTGGAGGTTTCGAGTACGGCGAAGGCAGCGGAGTTGGCAGCTAGTGAGGAGGGTGCGGCGGCAATTGCGGGAGGAATGGCGGGAGAGGAATTTGGGCTGACGGTTTTGGCGGCGTCTATTCAAGATGCTTCGACGAATGTCACACGATTTTTTGTCGTTGGAAAAAAACCTGCCGGCCCGTCGGGGCATGATAAAACATCCATCATGTTTGCAGTTCGCGATCAGCCCGGTGCTTTGGTGTTGGCATTGGAGCCATTTCGTCAAGCAGGCATTAGCCTCACTCGCATTGAAAGTCGTCCGTCGAAAAGGCGTCCGTGGGAGTATTATTTTTTCGCAGATTTTGCGGGTCATTTTGAGGATGCCGCTGTCGCCGAAGCGTTGCGAGGGCTGACGGGAGTTTGTTCTTCCACGCGTATTTTGGGCAGCTATCCCGAAGCGGGAGGAGCTGCTTAATTTCATGTGCATTGCATGAAAAAGATATTGCCGCTATAATCTGCTTTCCCTTCCTGTGAAAACTGAACACGACCTTTTACCAGCCAAGCGCAGCATCTATTTGAAGGCACTCAGTGCGTTGGAGCTGCGCAATTATTCCTTGACGGCATCGCTGATGCAACCGCTGGTGATTGAAGAGCCGGAGTTTTTGGCGGGGCGTAAGCTTTTGCGTGAGGCGCAGGTGTTAAACTCGCGGGGGAAGTCTAGCTTTCTTGGAATTTCCACGCGTGGGTTGAGTTTGGGAAAAAGTAAAGTTCATACGCTTATTGCTGCCGGAAAATGGAAGGAGGCACTGGCAGCGGCGGAGAAAGGGATGGGGGCTGATCCGTTGGGGTTACATTCCAACCGAGAGCTTTTCGAGGCGGCAGAAGCGGGGGCGGCATCCGAACGGGTCAATCTTGGCAAACTTCAAACGGAGGTGAACTCTGCGGCGGACGAAGCCATGCGAGCCACTGCGGTGCGCAAGTTGGAGGCGGCACGTAAGCATGTAGAGACTTACGAAGCGATTGCCCGTTTTGCGTTGGAAACGGCAGCACTCGATCCGAAGAATACCAAGGCGCGGCATGAGCTGGGCGATTACTTTTTGCGAATTGAAAACTTCACGGAAGCTCTGAAAGTTTTTGAGGAAATTGTGCAAAAGACGCCGGGGGATTTGGAAGCGCGGGATAAAGCGAAGGAAGCGGCGGCGCGGCGGTCCATGAAACAGTCTGGACTGCAAAACACGACATTTTCCGGCATGGTGAAGCACCGCCAGGCTGCGGGCAAAGAGGAAAAGGTTGTGGTTGCGGAGGAGTCGCCCGAGGAGCTGGCACGCCTTGTTTACGAAGCGCACGAAGCGGGAACACCGGACCGAGAATCTGCTCGAAAACTCGCGGACCTTTATTTCAACAACGACGATTACGAGAAGGCGTTGGAGTATTATCGGTATCTTTCCGCTTTGGCGAATCAGACCGATTCCGGCCTTTTGCGCAAAATTAGCGATGTAGAAATTCGCATTCTTTCGCACACGATTACGGAAAAAGAAGAAGCCTTGGCAGCCATGGAATCTTCCAGCCCGGAAGCGGTGCCATTGCGGGGTGAGCTGGAGGAGCTCCTTCGCGATCGGGCGGAACATTTGTTGGGAGCGGCGCGGCGACGTGTGGAGCGCAATCCGACCGATTTACAATTTCGCTATGAATTGGGTGAGCAATTGGTTTTGGCCAAACATTACAAAGAGGCCATTCCCGAATTGCAAAAAGCTCGCAATAATCCGAACACCCGTCTTCGTGCCTTGAATCTTTTGGGCCGGTGTTATTCCGAGCACAATATGCTCGATCTTGCCGCGAAGACCTTGCTTGATGCAGCCTCGGAAATTCCCGGTACCGATGGCACTAAAAAGGATATTCTTTATCAGTTGGGCTTGGTGTACGAGCGCATGGGCAGCAAGGAAAAGGCGTTGGATTGCATGAAGCAAATTTACGAGGTGGATTACGGCTACCTCGACGTGGCTGAGCGTGTGGAATCGTCCTATATGGCGTAAAGTACGACACGGATTCTGCGGTTCTTGACTCCATGCTTGGGGAAGGTTTGCATGGTGTGAGGTTATGGAATTGTTGAGAAAAATTCTGTTGGGAATAGCAGTCGTCGTGGTTGCGGGGATATTGTTTGTGGTTGGAGCCGAAGTGGGGACGGCTGTTTCAAAAAGGATGGATATTCCGGCGGAGAAAAATGTGGAGTTTGCGAGTCAGACGTCAGCCCGTGATTTAGTAGAAAAGGCGATGGCGTCGCGCTTTTACGGGAAGCTTCGGGAGGCGTTGGAGCAATTGGAAGAAGCGCGGCGGTGGGATGCGACGATGCGGGGGGTAGATTATCAATTTGCCCTCACGTATTTTGATCTTCGCGACTATGAACAGGCTGAAGAAAAAGCGCGGCGTTCTATTCGCCGCAATGAAGAAATAAGCAATGCTCATGCCCTGCTTGCCCTGATTTACCTTGTACAGGCGCAGGATAATGGTTCACCCGAGGCATCTGAGGATCGCGTGATGAAAAACGTACACGCATCACGGCTGGCTGATCCGCTCAATCCTATGCCTCATTATGTACTGGCGGAATTTTATCGAGCCATCGGCCGCCCGGACCTTGCCGTGACAGCTTACCGTCGCGCTCTTGAACGTGTTTCAAAATCCGATGGTATTATCATGTCCACCGTGAAAGCCGGACTTGCCGGCCTACGGAATAATCATGATGCCAACGATCCTCCTTTTGAGCCGGTGCTGGAAGATGGCGAGGCACCACCGGAGCAATTCTTTTTTGCGGCGGCGGATGCCCTTTTGCGCAAAGATAAAGAGCGAGCAGTGGCGCACTTGGAGCAGGCACGCAAGCAGGTTTCGGCAGATGTTTTTCAAGCCATCATCGAAGATTCTTTTTTTCAAGATTATCTTGTTTCGGATTCCTTACTCAAAGAGAATAACGATCCCTCCCCGTGAAAACGCCTGCCGCTATTATCATTTTGGTTGCCTTTTTTTTGACGCCTTTGTCGTCGGCTGTATGGGCTGCGGATGATGCGGTTTTTACGGTAGATTTTCCTTTTGATGCGTCCCAACCGCTTCCGTCGTGGATGCACGGGGCACCTATCTCAGTTTCCGGTGAAGGAACACGTGTAGCCTTTCAACTTTCGCCCCCTCCCGACCGTGATGTGTTGGTGCATTTGGTTTTCGATGGTGTGGAAAAGGGCGGCTTGCGTGTGGAATGGATGCGCGATGGACAAAATGTTACCGAGACGATTGCGGAGAATCTTGGCGAAGGTTTGGGCGCCCCAAGTCAACGCCCGTTGCTAATCAGTGCCTCGCGACTTGGTGGCCCAGGAACGCTGATCATTCAGGGTAGTGCCGGACTTCGTGTGCAGCGCATCAAATTTGAATGGGTTTCCGAACGTACGCTTTTGGCTTCATCAAGTCGCTTTGTACCGGTGGTTCTTACCGCGTCGCGATTGACATTGGGCGAGGCGGATGTGGGGAGCGGGGAACGTCCGGCTTTGCAAGACGAGTGGCGCGATCGCGTGGTGCGTGCGGTATTGACGGAAAAGGTGGAGATTTTAACGCCTTCGCTGGAGCTTATCACCGCCTTGGAGAAGGCACCGAATTTGGCGCGGTTTGAGGCGAGCGTTGTGGGAGTTTATCTGGATCAGGAAGTTTGGATTATCGTCAATGGTCAGGAGCTAGGCCCACTCGCTATCGAAGTGCCGACATTGGAAGACCCCGGGCATTTGAGAATTGCGGGACGCGAAGTGGAATTTGCAGGGTGGCGGCATGCGACAGCTTACATTCCATCAGCTTTACTGCTTCCCGGGGACAACTCGATTTTGCTCGAGCTACGCTCGCCGGTGAATGCTCGTTATCACAATCGTGCCTATATTCGTGAGGCAATTTTGGAGCTGGCTTATCCGCCACCACAAAGGGAGCCGGACTTGACTTTACCCGTCGCCGATGTGCCAATCGCTGAGACTTTCCCCGAACAGAATCCACCCCCGCCCCTTGCGCCCACTGTGACAGAACCGGGCCCGGCAGATGCGTTGCAGGAGTTTTGGCGGGGGAATAATTCTCTCTAAGCTGTTTTGACAAGTCGCACGACACGCCGCATGGTTTCTGTCATGCGTTCTTCTTTTTCCCAAGCTCGCTATAAGGCCGGCTACACACTTTTTGAGATCATGCTTGTACTCGGCATCATTGCGGTGCTGGTCGGCTCGGCAATTTACATGTTGGGTGGTGCGGTGGGGGTGGCCGAAAACCAACGTGCGGCTTCGGATATTAAAACTCTTACCACCGCGCTTGGAATGTACAAAGTACAAGCGGGGAGTTTGCCCACCACGGAGCAGGGGATTGAGGCTTTGGTAAAGCGCCCGTCGGGCCCCGGGTCTCCCAAACGTTGGCGCGAGGTGCTGGATGAAATCCCACTTGATCCGTGGGGAAAACCTTACCAATACCGGCGCCCGGGCAAAAAAAATCCGCGAGGCTATGACCTTTTTTCGCTGGGTGAGGATGGTGTCGAGAGCGAGGACGACATCGGCAACGATTAGAATGTGCCGCTCGGGATGAAAAGGATCCCAAGGTGCTCCGCGTCGCCCCGCTTCCAAGCGGCATTTACGCTGCTGGAAATTCTGATGGTGCTGGCCATCATCGCCCTTTTGCTTGGCGTTGCTATTCCGCTGACGACAGGATTTTCACGCGATCAGGAATTTCGTGACGTGATGCGTGAGTTGTTGGTGCTGGCAAAAACGGCACGTATGGAAGCCATGACCACCGGGCGATCTGCGGAAGTACTTTTTGAAAAACAAGGATTTGCTTTGTTTCGTCCGGGTGAGGAAGAGCCATCGAAAACTGTCGGACTCCCTTCCCACATGACCTACACCTTACGCCCCTTTGGCGGTGATAAATCCCTACGTCCCGAGGGGCAGCGATGGATTTTTCAACCCACTGGTATTTGTGAGCCCCTCGCAGTTCATTTAACCGATGGCGAGGCATGGATGGAAATGCGTTTTGATCCGTTGACGGCAAGCATCGCCGACGAAAGTTATTACATCCCATGAAAAGTGCCGCGTTCACCTTGTTTGAAGTACTCATTGCCCTTGGCGTGTTTGTGCTAGCGATTGGCGGGCTTACATTGGCTCTCAATAAAACTGCCGAGGCGAGTGCGCTTTTGCGCGATGATGCGGAGATACGGCAGCAGATGGCTTCGTGGGTGGACCAAGCCATGAACCTTCCCATGCCTTTGCTCGCCCAAGGGCAAAAAAGTGACCGTGATGCCTTGGGCGTAGTTTATCAATTAAGTGCAGAACCCGCAGAAATTCATAATCGTGAAAACGAGGAACTGTCGGGGCTTTGGTGGGTGACGGTACAGGCAAATTGGACAGACGATAGCGGCAAACAGGAATGGCAGGAGAGATTCCTGCGTTACGAGCCATGAGGAGGGCCATGATGATCTATCGCCGTAAAATCGAGGGATTCACCCTTTTTGAAATGGTGGTTGTCATGGCGATCTTCGTTCTTTTGGCTTTTGGCATTTACAACACCGTCGGCATGGCCATGCGAGCCACGGCGATTTTGACCGAAGACACATTGCAGAGTCGGCGACTAGATGCCTTTGTTTCCCTGCTGCGGCGCACATTGTACAATCTCCCCGCCTCCGCGCAATTGAGCGGTGGAGTGCATGGGGAGGGCGGCGAGGGTGGCGGAGAACTTGTCCTCCGTGATGCACCGGGGGTGTTTGCATGGGGATCCGGTGGAACATCCGCCGGAACGGTCGTTCTTGCGGCGCGGCAGAGGCTGGGTGGTGGACGCGAGATTAGCTTGCTGCATTTATCCGGCTCTCTCAGCGAAACGGAACGGCGTGAGGCATTGGAGGGCGGTGATTGGTTGCGCTTAATGCCGGATTTGCGCGAGGCGCAATGGAGATTTTATGATCCAGTTTTGGACGATTGGGTGGACGAATGGGCGGATGGACGTGAGCGACCGCCGCTCGTAGAGCTCGATATGGAACTTCTCGGCGAAGATATTCCGCACAAATATGTTTTTTGGCTTCCACCTGTTAAAAATACCGAAGGCCTTGTTGTGTCACCCGACGCCGAGGCGTCTCCTGCGCCATCGCCATCGCCTACGCCATCACGCGAGGGAGAAAGGAGAGTGCAATGAATCGCATTCATTTTCGTCCTCCTTCGGGAGCCGCGTTGCTGCTCGTGCTTTGGGCTATTGCCGTGGTGTCGTTTGTTGTGGTGTGGGTGGCGGGAATGGTGGACCTCGAATTACAAAATGGGGCGGCTAGTGCCTCGAGATTTAAGGCGCGGCAAATCGCTTTAACGGGCATTGCACTTGGCATTCACCCGCATGTGAAACGCGATGATAGCGAGCTGCTCAATCAAAACTTCGGCAATGGCGAACGCCTGCGTGTGAGCATTCGAGGAGAAGGCGCGCGCCTCAATATCAACGATCTCCTCACACGCCAGGATCGCGTGCCTTTGAAAAATCTTTTTATTCTTTGGGGATTGTCAAATGACGAAGCCGATGTGCTGATTGATCGGCTGATTGATTGGGTGGACAACGACATCGGACGTCAACCCAATGGTGCGGAGGAGGCGGAGTATTTTGCTGCCGGGATTCCGGACGCACCGGCGAATCGCCTTTTTCGTTCCGTGGATGAAATGAATCGCGTCCTCGGCATGGAAATGCTCACGCGTGTCCATCCGACATGGCGGGATGCCTTCACAATTTTCGGTGATGGGAAGGTGGATGTGAATGAGGCGTCGGCGGATGTTTTGCACGCGGTGACGGGACTCGATGCGGAGATGGTGGAGGGCATTTTACGTCAGCGCGCCGGTGGCGATGGGGCAGAGCCCACAGATGATGATTTTCATTTTGAGAATCTTACGCAGTTGGCAGGATGGCTGCAGGCTTCGGGATTGCCGCCGGAGCAACTCACGGCACGATTGAGCACGGAAAGTCCGGTCAAAAGGATTGATAGCCTCGGTTATGTGGGCGAGTTTGTGCATCGGATATCGGTGGTCGCCTCATCTAAATCTGCAGGCAAGCCGTCCGAGTACTTGTTATGGGAGGAGCAATAAAAAAGCCAAAAAGTAGCCGCGTAAATCTCGGCGAACTTTATCGCCCGGTCGCCATGGGATGGCAGAAATGGCGGCAAGGCGACGAAGGGGTGTGGTCGTTGGAAGCTGAGGCCGAAAAATTGACCGTTCTACTACCGGAGGAAGATGGCGTGATTGCGGTGCCTGCGCGTCGCACGTTTTCTCTCACCGTATGGATTCCGGCCTCAGAGACGTCGCTAATTCCGGATTTGATTTTTACGCAATTGGATTTACACGGACTCGCAGGGGCATCGCGTGATGTGACCTCGTTTGCATGGGAGCGGATTGCAGAGGAAGGGAGTGAGGTACTTGTTCACGTCACGGTTTTACCGGCGCATCTCGCGGAACATTATTGGGACGGTCGGGTAAAGACCTATGCAGTGTCGCCGGCATGTATGCCTTTGGCTGAAGATTCGGTGAGCATTTGGAATGAGGAGGGCGTGTGGATTGCCGCTGTATCGCGAGGAGACAAGTTGGTTTATTTTCAACCTCTCGCTGAGGCCAATCCCACGGCGGCTATGGCGCATGAAGTGTGGCTGATGCTGGCGACGCTAGAGGCTGGGGGTATGCTGTCCGGAATTACCGAGGTGCAGATTTTTTACCAAGACGCAGAAGCTCTTGATCTCGAAAATTGGCGCACATCGGGATTGCTTCCCGTGCAGGCGTTGCCCATGCCGCCACCGAGACGTCCGCCCGATTCCTTGCGTTGCATACCACAGGCTGTTCGTGAAGTTCAACATGCCCGCCAAATGACGGTGCGTCGCCAGAAAATGGCCCTTGTGGCAGCGGCCGCCTACTTTTTGATTGTCCTCGCGTTGGTGGGAACCACGATGAGGCTTCATTGGGAGGCGGGAGCTTTGCGTAAGTCTTTGGCGAATGAAGCGGAAGCTGTGGATGCTGTTAAACAGGCGAAGAGCCGCTGGGAGGCTTTAAGTTCCGCTCTCGATCCTTCGGCATATCCGCTGGAGGTGCTTTACCAAGTTTCCAAGCGACTGCCCAAAGACGGTGTGCGCCTTACCCTTTTTTCCATGAACCTCAACCATCTGGTTGTGGCTGGTGAGGCGGCGACTTTGCAAGCCGCGCAAAAGTTTCAGGAGGAAATTCGCGACGCGCCGGAGTTGGCCGCGTATGATTGGAGTATGGAAAACCCTAGGCCGCTGCCAACCGGAAGCGCGAAGTTTCAAATTAATGGAACGCGTCGTGTGGCTGTGGGCCCAGCGGAGGATGGCAATAATGAGAGTCCTGACATCTAAAGAAAAAATTCTCCTCGCTGCGCTGTTAGGGGTAGTTTTTTTTCTACTTAATGTTGTCGCATTGCGGATATTCCTCGAACGTCAGCGAGGACTTAAGGCGGAGATCATACGCTTGCAGGATGAATTAGCCGTAAACAAAACAGTCTTGGCTGAGCGTGCTATTTATGTAGAGCGCGCATCTTGGCTGGAAAAAAATCAGCCGACGGATGATGTGTCCACGACGGAGGATGACGCGAAATTTTATGATTTTGTCGAGAGCAGCGCCAAGCGCAGTGGCTTGGAATACACCCGCAAAGCCGCAGGACCGCGCCCGGCAAATCCCGACTATGTCGAGGTTTTTGATTCCTCGCAGGTCAAAGGAAATCTCAAGGCCTTGGCGCAATGGCTCAATGAACTTCAGCAGCCGCAAGCCTTCCGCGCCGTCAAACAACTTACGATCAAGAGTGCGGAGCCACCGCAGCTTGTGGGTGATGTGGAGGTGGCGCGTTGGTATCGTCCCGTGGAAAGGAGTCGGCCATGAAATCAACCCTTACACTTTGCTTCTTTGCGCTCGGAATGTTTGTCGTTTGGGCAGAGCCGGAGGCGACAAATGACGCGGGTGAGGTAAAGACGGAGGCTCCTTCCGCATTTGTACCTGACCCGACAACCGCTCCTTCAGAACATGCAGAGCAAAATGAGGAAATTGTCCCGCCTCCATTTCCACTTTCTCGCTATGCACCCCTGTGGGAACATTCGCCCTTCCAACTCGAATCTATTGCGCCGCCGAGCGAATCAGCAGGGCTTGCTCAAAAATATGCGCTGACTGGTATTGCTCAAGTGAATGGGGAACCCATCGTTTTCCTTTTGGACCGAGCAACTCAGGTGCGCCACATGCTGGATAAAAAAACTAATTCCGACGGCTTGTCTCTCGTGCAGGTGAATATGGAAAGAAAATCCGATGACTCCACGGCTGTGGTTCGCCAAGCGGGAGAACTCGGCGTGGTGAAATTTGATGCGACGGCACCGGCGATGGGTGCCATTCCTACCGGTATTCAGGGGCAAGTAGGGCAGCCCGGACGCGCTTTCTCGACTCAAGCTCAATCTCCACCGCAACTGCCAGGTGCGGGTGCCTCTACGTCTATGCCTATTGTCACAGGTCAGCCCGGGCAAAGAATCCCGACACAAATGCCGCAAATTCCCGGGCAATTTCCCAATGGCCAAGTACCATCACCCACTCCACATACGGGCATCCAACCATCTTCAACAGGCATCCCGGGTCAGGCGCAGCCACCGGTTCCCGGGCAAACGCCACCGCCGGCACGCATTATTCGGCGCCGTGCTTTAATCCCAGCGTTGCCTTGAGAATCTCTCCTTATCTGCTTTAGTTATACCAATGGTTCGGTTTCGCATGTGGGCGTCTGTAGCAGCAGTTTTGATTGCATACTGCTTGGTGGGCGTTGACGCACTTTATGCTCAGGCTCCCAATGCCCCGCCCAAAGACGCGCCACTTCCGGTCGCGCCCCTTCCTCAACATCCATCTCCAGGGCCGACTCCTCCCGATCTTACCGCACCGACTTCTCCTGCATCCGTAGCTCCGGCATCTACCACACCCGCGCCCCATGCAACGCCCCACGCACCACCGGCGGAGCCTACGGTGCGACTTACTTTTCCCAATACCTCGGTCAATGAAATCCTGAGCCTCTATGAAGTTTTGACCGGAAAACATCTTGTGCGCGACTCGATGGTAACAACGGGCCCACCCCTTACCATCATGGTTCCCGGCGAAGTGCCGCGTAGTGAAGCGATTCGCCTCATTGAAGCATCGCTTTTGCTCAACAACTATTCCTTTGTGCCGATGGATGATAATACGGTGAAAGTTCTCGGCCCCTCGCGATTTCCGCGCTCCGAAGGGGTTCCCATTTTTTCTTCTCCTTACATGCTGCCCGAAGGGGACCAAGTAGTGAGTTATTTTATGCGGTTTAATTACCTCGATTCGCAGGAAGCAGCGCAACTTTTTCAAACGCTCATTCCTCCCTCGAAAAATTACACCGCGTTTACACCTGTTCCCAATGTACAAGCCGTGCTCATTACGGAAAACGTACCGGTGATTCGCAAATTGATTGCACTCCAAGCGTTGATTGATGTCCCGCCGGCTCAGGTCATCACGGAGTTTATCACCCTCAAACGCGCGGATGCCGAGCAGGTGGTCGAGGTGTTGCAAGGCTTGTTGGAACAACGGGAAAGCGGAGGAACGGCAAAACCTGCGAGCGGCGCTCATCCGGCGCAGGCTGCCGGACAGCCTCCGCAGGTCATCGAGGCTACCGGTGCTGCGGGTAATGTTGCCGGGCAATTTGAGGCGAATCTTGTCGCCGGACAAACTCAACTCGCCGCAGACCCGCGTACAAACCGTATTCTCGTCGTGACACGCCCTGTCAATTTTCCCTATATCAAAAAACTCATTGATGAGCTCGATGCTCCTGTCCCTCTTGATTCCGTACTGGAACGTCCGCTCAAATTTGTCTCCGCCTCGGATGTTCTTCCCGTGCTCCGTGACCTCCTTACCGAGGGCAATGATGAGACAACGGGAACATCGGGAACTACGGGAAACCGCAACAATACAACGCCGACCATTGAAGGAAATTCGCAGTTTGGCCAGGGCATGGGCGGCAATAATAGCGGCACAGGCTCAGGACTCAGTCGCCCCGACCGCATTAAAGAACCCACGCAGGATGCCGCACCGGAATCTGTCATCGTGGGTAAGACGAAAATTATCGCCGACAAAAGTGCCAATACCATCATCGTCATTGGCCCACCTGACAGTCGGCACAAAGTGGCCCAACTTCTCGACATGCTCGATGTCCGCCCACGCCAAGTTTATCTTTCCGCTGTCATTGGCGAGCTAAGTCTTACCGACAGTATGGAATTTGGGTTCAGTTATTTTCTCCGTTACATCAACAATGGCGCAGGTACGGGAATGGCCGGCTCCATCATCAATTCGCTCAATGGTGCTCAAGGTCTCAGCCTCGGCTCCAATTTGCCAACGCCGCAGGATTTGATTAGCCCCAAGCTGTTTCAAAATATGCAGGGTCTGACGATCTATGGTACGGTCGCCGATGCGGTGGATATTTATGCGCGGGCTTTGGAAAGTACCGGGAAATTTAAGGTGCTCTCGCGTCCTGTCGTTTATACGACGAATAATAAGAAAGCCGTAATTAGTTCCGGTCAGCAAGTTCCTTTTGTAAGCAGTACCCTGGCTTCTTCCACGATCACCACGGTCAATACGACCGGTATCACGTCGAACATTACTTACAAAGATGTGTTGCTAAAACTTGAAGTTCTTCCCCTCATCAATGCCAACCGCGATGTAACGCTCGTGATTGTGCAGACGAAAAATGATGTGCTGCGCTATGAAAACCTTGGCGGCAATCTCACACCGGTGATTGGCTCGCAAGAGCTGACAACGACGGTCACCGTGCCCAATGGCGGAACGGTCGTTCTCGGCGGTTTGATTGTTGAGCGCACCCAAGCAGATGATGGTGGTGTCCCTTTTATCATGCGCGTTCCGGTGATTGGTTATTTTTTCAAACAAGTTTCACGTAAAGTAGAACGCTCGGAATTGATGGTTCTTCTTCAACCGACCGTGGTGGAGAATGACGAAGAATTGGCGAAGGCGAGTTGGCAGGAACGTTATCGCTCGAAAATTGGAGACGAAACTTATGCCGCTTCCGCGCCCCCTGCTTTTGCCGCAACGCC
>JAJTYZ010000030.1 GCA_021463515.1 Chthoniobacterales bacterium
GCCCAAGAACTACCAAGGCCCATAGCTCAGACCAGCGCAGACGCGCATGGGTAAAGTCATTCCATATTCGCTCTATATTTGCCTTCGCAACCAACGACTCCGCTACGACTATTTCTAATCCATCGCGACAATAATCTCTCAAAGGATTCATCATCCATTGCCGCATGGGTAGGCTGAATCCCTTTTTAGGGCGATCCCAGATTCGCTGTGGAATAATATCCTGCGTCGCACGCAGAAGAAGGTCTTTAGAGCGGTGTGGATTGAATTTAATACGCTCCGGATAGGAAAGGACGCGGGAGACAAGCGGATCATCTAAAAAGGGGACGCGCAACTCAAGGGAGTGCGCCATGCTCATGGCATCAGAATCTCGCAGAAGCATGTCCCGCATATAATGAGAGATTTCTCCCCAGGACAGCTCCGCCATCGTATCGCGCAAAACCGGAGTCGGTTCCCTCACAAAGGGAGGCACATCAAATCCAAGATTCCGCAATTTGTATCCGGGCCAAACACGCCGACACCATAAGGCCAGCATTTCACCATCTTTTTCCGAAGGAATATCGTCCAACAAATGACGCATCTTCTCCGGGCACCCTCTTAATTTTCCCACCCAACGAGGTAGGTGCGCCAGCATTCGGATAATTTTAATCTTCTGAAAAACCGGATAACCTCCAAAAATTTCATCCGCGCCCAGCCCCGAAAGGACGACCTTAAATCCGTTCCGAGCTACAAAATCGCTTACAATAAAGGTATTGATGGCATCCACCGAGGGCAAATCCATTGCCTCGACAGCACGGCTAACAAAGGCAAGCTGCTCATCATTTTGTAGGAGGATATGGTGATGATCCGTACGATAAATATCTGCAATTTCTGCGGCAAAAGAACTTTCATCAAAAGCACCCTCCATGAATCCCACAGAAAACGTGGAAAGCTTTTTTTCCCCCAGATGCCGTGCGGCCAAAGCCGTGAGCACGGATGAATCAATCCCCCCGCTAAGGAAACAGGCCACAGGAACATCCGACTGCAAATGCGAAGACACAGCATCTTCAAGCAGGCGTCGAACTTCTTTCGGTGCCTCTGCATCGCTCAAATCTTTCTCGGTGGTATCCGTGATCTCTAACGGCCCGTAACGGACGTAGCGTATTTCGCTTGTTTGCGAATTGATAACTCCCCAACAGCCCGCAGGGAACTCCTTCAATCCGTCCCAAAGAAGTTCTTCATGTGGGCAACACCCACGTTGCAAATAGGCGGCAACACCCTGATGGCTAATTTTTGATCCAAGCAACGGCAAGAGCGCACACACCTCCGAGGAAAACACAAACGCCCCGTGTGGCGTTCGGCCCATATAAAGCGGCTTTATGCCCAAACGGTCCCGACAAAGAATAACCTCCCGGGTTGAAGCATCGTAGAGTGCCAAGGAAAACATTCCTCGAAGGCGTGGAAATATGGCCGTTCCCCAAGCGCCATAACCACGAAGTATGGTTTCTGTGTCACTATGACCACGGCAAGAAATGCCCCGAGCGAGAAGGTTCCTTCGTATTTCAAGGTGATTGTAAATCTCACCGTTAAAAATAATCACATGGCCCGTCGTTTCATCACGCATCGGTTGTGCTCCAGCTTCCGACAAATCAAGAATCGCCAGACGTGTATGGCCAAACCAAACATCAGCCGAAGGCTCCAACCATGAACTCTGAGCATCGGGGCCGCGGTGATGCAGTGACTGTAAATTACGCGACACATCAAGTCCGCTACGCCGAAATGGTAGGGCTCCGATTATTCCGCACATTTTAACCTCCGATACAACGCCGCATACATCTCCGCCACCGCCACAGGCCGGAATCGTTTTATATTTTCTAGACCTTTGCGTACCAAGTTTTCCCTTAAGGTCGGTTCATGGATTATGCGCAAAACAGCGGCCCGGATTGATTCTACGGAAAAGGGATCAACAAAGAGAGCCCCCTCCCCAGCCACTTCGGTCATCGGTGAAATCCTAGAAGTAATCACCGGACGCCCCGTCGCCTGAGCCTCAAGAATAGGCAAGCCAAATCCTTCATACAGCGAGGCAAAAATCACAAAATCACACCGACGGTAAGCCTCCACCAATTCCCCCCCTTCCAATCTCCCCAACCCTCGAATTGCCTCCTCGTCCTTTAGTCTTTTAGTCCCTTGGTCCCTTAGCCCTTTAGTCTCCCCCCCCACAACCTCCAACCCACACTCCGTTCCTCGCAACGCCGCCACCACACGATCCAAATTCTTATTTTTCTTCACCCCTATTTGTAATGCAACTGGTGCTGCCTCATTAAAAACCTTCGGTACATAATCAAACTCTGCCCCCACACAATTGGGAATCACTTTTACTTTATTTGCTAAACTTCCAACCCAGTGACGCAGCTCTGCTTTTGTCGCCTCCGAAATAGCCGTTACCACCACAGCTCGCTTCATCGGGCCGGTAAACCAAAAGTACTTTAAGACAGCTCGTTTCCATCCTGACAAACGATTCAATGCCCCACAATCATGAATCGTTAAAATTGTTTTCTCTCGCGGCAATCCGAAAGCAAGATAATGAGAATCTCCTACAATATGATGAACATCGGCCTCCTGCTTCGTTGCATGAAGTATATTACGAATTCGAGGAACAATCCCTCTACTCTCCTGTGGTGCTGAACATATTGCTACATCAAACTCCGACCCCAAATAACATCGCACATCAGAAAACAAGCGCTCAATACTAAAATGCGAAGCGAGACGTTTACGTTGATGATAAACCACTTTCATATACCCGGCAAATCAAGCTCCCTTTGACTTATCTAAAATCTGTTTGGTGGCGGGCGGATGTGCAGTTTGTCGTGATTCTTTGAGCCAGGTTTTCCGGCGACGAACCATAGCCCTATCCTTCCCTATTGTCTCCTCGCCTTTCTCCGTCGCTAATGGATTGGGCTGCTCACGCATCAATATCAAAGCCGCGAGGGTCACTCCAATCACCCCTTGAAATTGAGAGGTCACAAATATCCCCATGGTGTCGGCGTGTGTCGCCGCTGCCAAAACTAATAGCCCAAGTACAAATCGAAGCGATGTCATAGGAACACCTACCGTTAAATTAGTAATAAA
>JAJTYZ010000031.1 GCA_021463515.1 Chthoniobacterales bacterium
CCAACTCGTTTCATGCTCAAACCTACGGCTTTTCCGCGGGGGAGAAAAACGGACAGGAATGTCCGTTCTACGGTTTTTGCGAAATCCTCTTGTGTGTCGCGGAGATGCGGTTAATCTGCCGCACCAGTTTCATTTTTTTTCAACCCCCGATCTTTTATGGCAAACATATCTCTTGCGTCTAATGGTTTGGTCATCTCTCTCCTCTGCGCTCTCCTCGGACTCGTTTATGCAGGGTGGCTGATACGCTGGATTCTTGCGGCACCTGCGGGTAATGAACGCATGCACGAGATCGCCGGTGCGGTACAACAAGGTGCCAAGGCGTATCTCAATCGTCAGATCATGAGCGTGGGAAGCATCGCTGTTTTTATCGTCGCTCTCGTGTGGGTGGGGCGGGGACTTGAATCCGCTGTCGGCTTTCTTGTGGGTGCGGTCTGCTCGATGGTAGCGGGCTATATCGGCATGTTCATCGCGGTGCGGGCTAATGTGCGCACCACGCAAGGCGCGACCGTTTCCCCAAGTGCTGCTTTACGTGTTGCACTTAATGGAGGTGCTGTCACGGGTCTTCTCGTGGTTGGTCTCGCGCTCCTCTCGGTGGGGCTTGTGTACCTCGGCGTGAGTCATTTTTCCACGGATGCCAATACCACGCATGCCGCTCTTGATGCCCTCGTGGGAACGGCATTGGGGAGCTCTCTCATCTCCGTTTTTGCGAGGCTGGGTGGCGGAATCTACACGAAGGCGGCGGATGTTGGAGCGGACCTTGTGGGAAAAATTGAGAGCAAATTGGATGAGGATGATCCGCGTAATCCGGCGACCATTGCGGACAATGTGGGTGATAATGTGGGTGACTGCGCCGGTATGGCGGCGGATGTTTTTGAAACCTATGCGGTGTCACTTATTGGTGCGGTGCTGATTGGCTCGCTTACGGCCGTGGGCGACGCGGCGCAGGCGGCACTGGTTTATCCCTTTCTCCTCGGGGGTGTTTCTGTCATCGGCACAATCATCGCCATCGCCTTAGCCAATGTCACATCGTTCACTCCTCAAAAAACTTTGCAGGTGGCGGTATTGACGACCACAGTTCTTTCCGCCATTGCCTTTTGGCCTCTCACCCACGCGCTCTTTCCCCAGGGGGTAGATATTCAGGGTAAAGGGATATGCTCTGCGGCGAATGTTTTTTGGGCTTCGATCATTGGCTTGGTGATGACCTATGTGGTCTTGCTTATTACCAACTACTACACCTCGACACGCCACTACCCCGTACAAGCGATCGCCCGTGCTTCCGAAACGGGTCATGCCACGAATATCATTTCCGGCTTAGCCATCGGACTCCACGCCACCGCGCTGCCTGTGGCCTTCATCGGCATTGCCATCATGCTTTCCTACAACTTTGCCGGACTCTACGGCATCGCCATTGCCGTCATGGCGATGCTTTCCATGTCCGGTGTTGTCATTGCGCTCGATGCTTTCGGCCCCATCACGGACAACGCTGGTGGCATCGCGGTGATGGCGGGACTTGATAAGGATGTTCGCCGTACGACGGATGATCTCGACGCGATTGGCAACACGATGAAGGCTGTAACAAAAGGCTATGCCATCGCTTCTGCCGGCCTTGCCGCGCTGGTACTTTTCGGTAGCTATGTCGAAGAACTCAAAAACGCTTACGCGGAACTTGGACGTCAATTTAATCTCACCTTTGATCTGCAAGACCCCTACGTGATTATTGGGCTGTTTATCGGCGGCGGTCTCCCGTTTATTTTTTCGGCATTTAGCCTCGATGCTGTGGGAAAAGCAGCAGGTGCTGTGGTGAAGGAAGTGCGACGTCAGATCAGCGCAAAACCCGGAATTCTCGAAGGAAACGATAAGCCGGACTATGGGACCTGCGTGGATATTGTCACCAAGGCTGCGCTGCGTGAAATGATTGTACCGGCTATTCTTCCCGTAGTAGTCGTCATTGCCGTGGCATGGCTTCCGTTTTTCGGACCGAAAGTTCTTGGGGGAATGTTGGTGGGTACCATCGTCACCGGGCTTTTCATTGGTATTGCCATGACCTCCAGTGGTGGCGCATGGGACAATGCGAAAAAGTTTATCGAGCTTGGCAATTTTGGCGGCAAAGGCTCTCCCGCGCACGACGCGAGTGTGACGGGTGATACCGTAGGCGATCCTTACAAAGACACTGCGGGACCGGCCATTAATCCGATGATTAAAGTCGTCAACATCGTCGCCATTTTGATCATCCCTATTTTCATCAAATACTGGGCCGGGGTATAAACCGGCGGAGCGAGGATAAAAAAATCGGGCTGCCGGGATTTGAACCCGGGACCTCTTGAACCCCATTCAAGCGCTCTACCAAGCTGAGCCACAGCCCGTAAAAAGTAGCAACGTAGCATGAAAACGGCTCGCGTCCCGCAAAAATTTACGTCCGATGCTGGACAATGGCACCCGTCCGTGAAGTGATAGTTGTCATGCACAAGTTCACCAGCATTGCCATCGCCGTGTTGTACGCTCTTGTTGCGCTCATCGGCTGCAAACCCGCGCCCCAACCGCCGCCGCCCACGCCCGCGTCTCCGCCCACACCGACATTAACCCCAATTCCCACGCCGACGCCGACGCCATTTGTGAAGCGGAAGCCGATGGATACCGGGATGCTTTTCAACGGGCTTCAATACAGGTGGTCCGTAAAAGCATCGTCCGGCGACACCGCCACGCACGATCGCGTGAAAGATGATTCCTACCGCGTTGATCTCACCCTCAACATTCGCGTGCCCCGGGCCGCAAAAACTTTAGAAGAGCTTAAAGCAGCAAATGCGCAACTTGCCGAAGCATTGCCGACCCTTCCCACGTTGCTCGAGGGCGCCAATGTTTCATCGGATTATGACTCGCTTTACAAACGCAAAATGGAGTGGCTCCAAGAACGTCTTGAGCGCCTGGATCAAATTCTTTCGCGCCACAATTACTACGATTGCGATACCATTCTCGAGCTGCGTTACCCCGAAACCGGTGCCCGTGCTCTGCTTTTGCAGGGCGATATGGATGTGAATGTGGATGGCTCGGATGGTGATCGTAATGTGGTGGTGGATGGCTCAGGACAATTTTTTCAACCTCAAACAAGTTATCGCTGGGCGAAAATGACAAAGCGTCCCAATCCTTTCATCGTTAAATTTCAGGATAAAATTGACAAAGCCACGCAGGAGCTGGCGCAGCCCGATGTCTCCGAAGTTCAACGCACCGAATTGCGCTCGCAAATCGCGGAGTGGAAACACCAAATTGCCGATCTTAAAAGTGCGAGTTTTCTCATTTCCAAAACCGACCCCTTTATCGTTCTCCCATCCTTTATGCTCCGCTCCGGCGCGGCATCCATCGGAGATTATGCCGTCGTCATTCACGAAGATAAAATTTACCCCGCCATCGTCGGCGACGCGGGGCCGTCCTACAAAATGGGAGAAGCATCGTTGCGGCTGTGCCATGAAATCAAAAACACCGGAACCGCACTCGCTCGCCCTGTGAGTGATTTGAGCGTTACGTATCTTGTGTTTCCCGGCTCCGCAGACACAAAGCGTTCACAGCCGAATTTGGATCGTTGGTACGAACGGTGTTCGGCGTTGTTGGCGGGGCTTGGAATGACAAATAATATCGCGCTTCATCGCTGGGAAAATCTCGTTCCGCCATGGCCGACTCCAACGCCGACTCCAACGCCCACGCCAACGCCTGCACCAACATCCACACCCATCGCTTCTCCTACGCCGACGCCTGAAGAAACGCCTTTCGTGGATGTCGGGGGAAGTCCTGCCCTAACGCCGCGCTCCACTCCCACCGCCGATAGCCAGCCATCACCGCTCCCTTAAAAAATCGAATCGAGCGGCAATGCGTCATTTAATCCTTGCTCGACCAGCCATGAGCGATTGAAAAGGCGTGATTGATATTTGGCACCGGAGTCGCAAAGGATCGTTACAATTGTTTGTCCGGGGCCCCCTTCGCGTGCCGCCCGAACGGCGCCGGCGATATTAATGCCCGAGGACAATCCGAGAAAAAGGCCTTCATCACGCAGCAAATGATAAAGAATCGTTACGGCTTCTTGATCGGGAATTCGCCATGCTTGATTCACCTCGATGCCGTCGAGGTTTTTCGTCACACGAGACTGTCCGATTCCTTCTGCCACCGAATCGCCATCCTTTGTGTCGGTGTTTCCGTGGGTGAACCATGACCACATGGCGGCACCATAAGGGTCTGCGCAACCAATGGAAATTTTGGGATTTTTTTCTTTGAGAAATAATGCCGTGCCCGCGAGTGTTCCGCCCGTGCCAACAGCCGAAATAAACGCATTTATCTCCCCGGAAGTTTGCTCCCAAATTTCTGGCCCTGTTGTGTGGTAATGCGCCTGACGATTGGACGTGTTGTCAAATTGATTCGCCCAAAACCAAGCGTTGTCTTCAGCGAGGCGACATGCAATATGATTGTAATTTTCGGGGCTAGAATACGGTTTCTCGGGAACTGTGTGAACATCCGCACCCAATGTTCGTAAAAGCTGAATTTTTTCTGCGGACTGCGTTTCAGGAATTACAATCACCACAGGATGCCCCTTGGCTGCGCCAATTACCGTGAGGCCAATTCCCGTATTCCCCGCTGTTCCTTCCACGATGGTACCCCCCAGCGGAAGTACTCCCGATTTTTCAGCGTCTTCAATAATCCCGAGAGCCGCTCGATCTTTCACGGAACCACCGGGGTTCATGAACTCCGCCTTCGCTAAAATCTCGCAGCCCGTTCGCTCGGAAAGCGCGTGGAGGCGAACCAAAGGCGTTCGCCCCACATACCGCTCTATACCGGAATAACGTGATGACTTTTTCATGGACGCTCGATCGGTACGCCCACGGAGTTACCCCATTCTGTCCATGACCCATCGTAATTCCTCACTTTCGGCAACCCGAGTAGATAGTGTAGCACAAACCACGTGTGGCTCGAACGCTCCCCAATGCGACAATAAACCACCGTTTCTTCGCTCGGATCTAAACCTGTCTCCTCAAAATAAAGCGTGCGTAATTCATCCGCCGATTTGAATGTTCCATCATCATTGGTCGCCTTTTTCCACGGCACGCTTTTCGCTCCGGGAATGTGACCACCCCGCAACACACCCTCTTGCGGATAATCCGCCATGTGTGTCACCGCACCGCTAAACTCACCCGGCGAGCGAACATCCACCAACGGACGTTTCGCTTCGCTCTGACGTAACGCGTCCTTACGAAAAGCGCGAATTTCTGCATCCTTACGCTTTGGTGGAATAGGATAGTTTGCCTTTGCCACCGCAGGAACATCCTTCGTTAGCTCACGCCCTTCCGCGACCCATTTTGCGCGTCCGCCATTGAGCAATTTCACATTGTCATGCCCAAAAAGTCGAAACACCCACAGCGCATAAGCCGCCCACCAATTCGCCTTGTCTCCATAAAAAATCACCGTTGTCTCCGGCGTGATTCCGTTCTTCTCTGCCAACGTGGCAAACGCCTCGGGTGATATGTAATCACGACGTACTTGGTCGTTGAGGTCTGTGGTCCAATCAATGTGCACGGCATTGCGAATATGCCCCGTTCCATAAACGTCCAATTCTTCATTGCTCTCAACAATTCGAATGTTGGGATCGTCTAAATGTTCAGCCAGCCAGGCGGTTTCCACCAAGCTCTCAGGATGTGTGTAATTGTTATTCATAAAATACTTGTCTTATTGAAACTCTTATAAAATGTCGTTATACGACACGCGTCAAGAAGCAAATTTACCATATTCCGTCATGTCGGTTCTAACGATGCCTTTTCCTTGGCGAAACGGATAAAAATCGTCTTCTCGAAACATACCTTCAAGTGTTTTAGTCGTACTATTTGGAAAATAATTTCAAAATATTAAAGCGAAGCATGGCAATGTGAAAGAGCTATATTCCCAGCGTATTGGCGTGCCATGCACCATCACCCGGGCGGCAGATAAGGGGGATGGTTTGGTGACCGGTGCGGGCGTGATAATGGCGAGAAATTTCGGCGCCGATTTGCAGGGCGTATTCTCGCTCGGTGAGTGCGACAATGGCTCCGCCAAAGCCACCACCGGTCAGCCTTGCACCCCACACGCCCGGGATGGCGGTGGCGATTTTTACGAGGAGATCAAGCTCTGGCGTGCTGTTTTCAAAGTTGATGCGTGAGCTGGCGTGGGAGGATGTCATGAGTTTTCCCAACGTTGCGGGGTCTCCGGCTTGCAAGGCTTCACGCGCCTGAAAAACGCGGTCATTTTCGCCGATAATGTGAGCAGCGCGCCTGTGGATGAGGTCAGGGAGTTCCATGCGGGAGAGGTCGGCAAAGGTGGCGTCGCGAAGAGCGGGAATGCCAAGGCGACGTGCGGCTTCAAAACAGCTATCGCGTCGTTCATTGTACTCGCCACCCGTGAGGGCGTGTTTGACCTCGGAGTTCACGATGACGAGGGCGGCACTTTCAGGAAAAGGTAGGGTGCCGATAGCTTCGGTGCGGCAATCGAGAAAAACGGCGTGCTCTGCTTCGCCAAATAATGAGGTTGCTTGATCGAGGAGGCCGCAATTGACGCCGACAAATTCGTTTTCTGCGCGGCGGCACAGTTTGGCTAAGTCCATGGGAGTCGAGGAAAATCCTGTCAATTTCATCAACAGTGCCCCCGTCGCCACTTCGAGTGCGGCGGAGCTGGAAAGGCCGGCACCCACGGGCAGCGTGGAAGAAAAGTCGGCTTCAAATCCCGGAATTTTAACCCCTGCTTCGAGAAACATTTTCACGACGCCCAAGGGATAATCGGACCATTCGCCGGAAGGTTGGAGACTTGGAAGATTGGCGGTTGCTTCGCCGGTTTTTTCGCTACGCAGAATAATCTTTTGGTCATCTCGCATTGCTCCGTGAGCCGTCGTGCCGAGATCGAGTGCGGCAGAAAGTACAACACCTTCGTTATAATCCGTGTGGTTTCCGAGAATTTCTACCCGACCTGGTGCAAAGGCGCGTAAAGTCATCTCTACCGTATAACACATTTTCGCTGCGGTGGTAAGAAAGGGGAATTGCAAAGAGGCTGAAAAAAGCTTTTACTGCTAGGTTCATTCCGTCTGCGGGTCGGGCGCGGGTGAACGTCATGAATACCACGCATTACCACGCCATTTTTGAGGAATTTCAAATTCCCGGCTCCTATCTCGATAGCCGCCCCTACGGCTCGGGTCATATCAACGACACCTACGTCGTGAGTTTCAGTCAAGCCGGCACACGTGTTCGCTACATCATGCAACGCATCAATCATCTGGTTTTTCGGAACCCGAAGGCGGTGATGGAAAATATTCTTCGTGTGACCGAGGAATTGCATCGTCGTTTGGAAGAGGACCAAGTTCCCGACACATCGCGTCGTGCGTTGCGGATAATTCCCTCACGGGAAGGAGCACCTTTCGCCAATGACAAGGAAGGAAACTTTTGGCGGTGTTATGCTTTTATTGAGGGCGCGAAGACTTACGACATTATTCAGAATGCGACTCAGGCTTATGAGGCGGCGCGGGCGTTTGGAGAGTTTCAAGGAATGGTTTCCGCGCTTCCTGGAGCGCGATTGCACGAAACGATTCCGAATTTTCACAACACGCGTTCACGTTTTGATGTGCTGCAATCTGCGGTGGAGGCGAACTCGCATGGGCGGCTGAAGGATGTTGGCGCGGAATGGGATTTTATTCGCGCTCATGAATCGCTGGTGGATGTGTTGATTGATCTTCAAGCGCAGGGAAATATTCCCGAGCGCATTACGCACAATGACACAAAGCTCAACAATGTGATGATTGATGACACCACGGAAACCGGAATTTGCGTGATTGATCTCGATACCGTGATGCCGGGTTTGGCTCTCTATGACTTTGGCGACATGGTGCGCACAGCGACGAGTCCGGCTTTGGAAGATGAAAAGGATTTGTCGAAGGTGCGCATGCAAATGCCGATGTTTGAAGCGTTGGTTCGCGGGTATTTGAGCGGAGCCAAGGGATTTCTCACTGAAGCAGAAATTTCGCATCTCGCCTTTTCGGGAAAGCTCATCACCTTAGAAATTGGAATTCGATTTTTGGCGGATTTTTTATCGGGCGACACGTATTTCAAAATTAAGCGACCGGAGCATAATTTAGATCGCTGCCGAACACAGCTGGCCTTGGTGCGGAGCATTGAGGAGCAAGAAGCGGCGATGAACGCGTTCGTTGAGCAGGAGGTTGCTAAAAAATAACCTTTTCTCGCGCCGGAAAATTAAAAGTGCTACTATCCGCGCCTTTGGGTAAAAGGCTATCCTTTCACAAACTTCATTCGATTCATGACTTCTATTAACTTTGCGGTACTCGGCCCCCACAATCGCGGTACGATTGCGCTTCACGCCCATCGTCCGGAAGAAGGTCTCAATTTGATTGCACTTTGTGCAGCCAATTTGGAGAAACTGGAAAAATATAGGGAAAAATGCGGGCCGGATTTAATCATGACGACGGATTACCGCGAGATCATGGCCAATCCCAAGGTGGACGCTGTGTTTGTTTGCACGCCGGATTATCTTCATGCCGAACATGCCGTGGCGGCTCTCGAAGCGGGGAAGCACGTTTTTCTCGAAAAGCCCATGGCGATTACAATTGAGGACTGCGATCGCATTCTTGCAGCCGCGAAAATAAGTAAAGGCAAACTTTTTGTCGGTCACAACATGCGCTACTTCCCGGTGATACAGAAGATGCGCGAGCTGATTGAGCAAGGACGCATTGGACGCGTGGAGGCGATTTGGTGTCGTCATTTCATCAACTATGGCGGCGATGCTTATTTTAAAGATTGGCATTCCGAACGTCGCTACACGACGAGCCTCCTGCTGCAAAAAGGAGCGCACGACATTGACATTATTCACTACCTCGCCGGAAGTCATACCAAACGCGTGACAGGCATGGGTAAGCTGAGCGTCTATAACGAAGTCACGGATCGTCGCTCACCGGATGAGCCCGGGGTGTTCACGTTCATCGCAGAACATTGGCCGCCGCTGAGTCAGAAAAAGCTCAGTCCCATCATTGATGTCGAAGACCACAGCATGATCATGATGCAGCTGGCCAATGGCGTGCAGGCGTCCTACATGCAATGTCACTACACGCCGGATAGTTCGCGCAATTACACGGTGATTGGTACGGAGGGCCGTATTGAAAATTATGGCGATCATTCTTCCGCCGCCCAATGGGCAACGGTCCATCTATGGAATCGCCGCATGGAAGAGCCGTTTCAATGGCAAGGTAACGAAGTCTTTCGCATCCCCAATATCGAAGGCTCGCACGGCGGTGCTGACCCCGTGATGATTGATGACTTTATTCGCTTCTTGAGAGGAAATGAGTCCGGTGGCGCAACTCCCAATGATGCTCGTGTTGCGGTGGCCGTGGGAGTTCTCGGCGCAGAATCTTTGCGTCATGGCTCCGTGCCATTCGATATTCCGTAACTTGCGCGGCGGCTCGCTTATTTTTCGCGAAAAACAATGCGTGCTTTTGTGAGATCGTAGGGAGAAATTTCGATCTGCACTTTGTCGCCCGGAACAATCCGGACAAAGTGCTTGCGCATTTTACCGCCGATATGGGCGAGCACCACTTTGTCGTTGGGCAACTTCACGCGAAACATCGTACCGGGGAGCACCTCGATAACGACACCCTCTGCGGGAATGGATTCTTCCTTTGCCATGCGAACGAGCAGTGAACCCCGTACGCTCTAGGAAAGCAACCCGCATCACCTTCATTTGCCGCGCAAATCAACTATTAGTCTTGCTTATATTTCGCAAGCATGATAACTTTTTCGCGTCTCATGAAACAACCCAACACCCAGCACAAAGACCTGCTCGCGTGGGTCGAGGAAGTCCGCCAGCACTGCCAACCTGACAATGTTGTTTGGTGCGATGGATCGGAAACGGAAGACCAACATCTCCGCCAGCTCATGGTGAATTCCGGTTCCGCAATTCGGCTTAATGAGGAAAAGCGGCCCAATAGTTTGCTTGTTCGTTCCGATCCCCGCGATGTCGCCCGCGTGGAAAAACGCACCTTCATTTGCACCAAGACCCGCGAGGAGGCAGGTCCAACAAACAACTGGGAAGACCCGGCGGTGATGAAAAAAAAAATGCGGAGCCTCTACAAAGGCTGTATGCGCGGACGTACCATGTACGTGATTCCGTTTAGCATGGGCCCGGTGGGATCGAAGATTGCACGCATTGGGGTGGAGATTACTGACTCGCCCTATGTCGTCGTCAACATGCGCATCATGACGCGCATGGGACAGGAAGTCCTCGATGTCCTCGGTACGGATGGCTTTTTCGTCAAATGCCTCCACTCCGTCGGCTATCCGCTCGAAGGGCGTTCCGATATTCCGTGGCCATGCAATCCGGAGAATACCTACATCACGCATTTTCCCGAGGAGCGGCTCATTATGAGCTATGGCAGCGGCTATGGCGGCAATGCGCTGCTTGGTAAAAAATGCTTGGCACTGCGTATTGCGTCCGCCATGGGACGCGATGAAGGTTGGATGGCGGAGCATATGCTCATCCTCGGGCTAGAAACGCCCGATGGTAAAAAAAGCTATGTCACTGCCGCCTTCCCGAGTGCCTGCGGAAAAACGAACTTTGCCATGCTGGTGCCGCCCAAGGCACTCAAGGATTACAAAGTGACAACCGTTGGCGATGACATTGCGTGGATTCAACCTGGGCCCGATGGAAAGCCGCGGGCGATCAATCCCGAAGCCGGATGGTTTGGGGTGGCACCAGGGACTTCTTACAAAACGAATCCTAACGCTATGGATTCGTGCCGTCGCGATAGTATTTTCACCAATTGTGCACTTACCGATGATGGTGATGTGTGGTGGGAGGGAATGACCGAGGAGCCGCCGCAGCACCTTGTGAGTTGGCTTGGCGAGGATTGGACACCAGGCGGCGGTAAATTGTCCTCGCATCCCAATGCGCGGTTTACGGCGCCTGCCCGCAATTGCCCGTGCATTGACTCCGAGTGGGAAAATCCCGAGGGCGTTCCTGTGGATGCGTTCGTTTTTGGCGGACGTCGCATGAACAACATTCCGCTAGTTTTTGAAACAAGGGATTGGACTCACGGAACATTTGTTGGCGCGACATTAAGCTCTGAACAAACCGCCGCTGCTGAAGGAAAAGTTGGAGCACTGCGCCGCGATCCCATGGCGATGCTCCCGTTTTGCGGCTACAATATCGGTGACTACTTTCGTCATTGGCTCGAGATGGGCGAAAAATTCGGTGACAACAAGCCACGAATTTTTCACGTGAATTGGTTCCGCAAAAACAAGGACGGGAAATTCCTATGGCCCGGCTTTGGTGAAAACTTACGCGCTCTTGCATGGATTGTGGATCGCTGCCGTGGTCAAGCAAACGGCAAAGATAGTCCGCTTGGCATTGTGCCCGAATACCATGACCTGCGATGGGAAGGACTCGATTTTTCTGAAAATCAATTTGCGGAATTGATGAAAGAAAATACCGAAAACTTAGGTGAACAAATCCGCTCTCACGATGAGTTCTTCGATAAAATTGGCTCCGCCCTTCCACCGGAATTGAAAGCCGAGCAGGAAAAAATTCTTCAACGAATGACGTAAGTTAGGACTTGGTGTTGATAGGCGGGAGAACCAGAGCGAGAGGAATGTTCGCATCGAGGGTAGCGAGCTGTAAGCCGTGCATCTGTGCCAATTCTGTGAGATGAGCATCGGTAGTGCGTGTTGCGGAAGTGCACCATGACGGCCAATAACAGCCATCAAGATTATCAGGTAGAAATTGATGAGATTTTCCAAGAGATTGCAGCATTCCTCGCAAAACCTTCGCAGCTTGAGAGAGTGTCACTCGACCCATCGCACGCTGTACAGAAACGCGGACAAAACCAATTTCAGGGATCGAAGATGTAAAAAGTTTCAAGTCGCATATATTTCTTTTTTCACGAATCCAATAGGCGGTACGCTCGTGATCCACGTGATCCATCCATCCCCAAGCGACGAGGATATTGACGTCTAAAAGATAGTTCATGGGAAGTCGGTAAGTAATTCTCGGGTGGATTCGACGGTGAGGGGTGGAAGTTCTTTGGTGCCGACAAAGATTTTTGCTCCCGTGTGCCGGCAAGTGCTAATGGCAATTTTTAAGGAGGGTTTGGGTGGTGCCATAGCCTGACGACGTAAAAATTCAGAAACTGTCAGACGCTCTTGTTTTGCTCGAACTCGTATGTTTCGTGCTTCTTCAGTGCTCGCCCTAAAAGAAATTGTAATCATAGTACTACCGTATTACACAAACTCACTTCTTCAAGATGCTTTGCTGATTTATTCGCTTTGGGGAGCAAGCCGCATGGAGAGTCCGCCGTATCTTTGGCGCGTATTGTTTTGACGCACGGCAGTTGCGAGGGCTTTTTGCTGGCCGACAACGACAACAAGACGACGTCCGCGTGTGATACCGGTGTAGAGGAGATTGCGTTGCAGGAGGAGGAAATGCTGCATGGCGAGAGGAATGACAACGACAGGAAATTCCGAGCCTTGGCTCTTGTGGATGCTAATGGCGTAGGCTGGTTCGAGTTCGTCGAGCTCACCAAAATCGTAAGTAACGCGCCGTCTCTCGAAATCTATGACAGCCTGTCGCTCGTCGGGATTAATTTCTACGATGCACCCGATATCCCCATTGAAAACTTCCTTATCGTAATTGTTTCGGCTTTGCAGAACTTTGTCGCGCACGCGAAATTTTTCTCCGAAGCGTTCTATTTCCGGGCGATCGGCGCGAGGAGGATTGAGCTTGGCTTGTAGGGCAGCGTTGAGCTCGCGGATGCCCAGATTTCCTCGGTGCATGGGTGCCAACACTTGGACATCACGCAAGGGATTCAAACCAAGACGTCCGGGGATTTCATCACGGACGAGACGCAGAACAAGATCGGCTATTTCTTGCGGGTCTTCACGCGGAAGAAATACAAAATCTGCTCCTTTTTCGTTGGTAGTAGCGGGGAGGCGTCCATGTCGAATCTCGTATGCGGCTCGAACAATATGGCTTGTCTCAGCCTGACGGAATATTTCGGTAAGTCGTACCGAAGGGATTATCTCGCTGGCAAGAAGGTCCGCTAAAATCGTTCCGGCTCCGACGCTGGGAAGTTGGTCGGGGTCACCGACTAAAATGAGTGCACCTTGCGGGGGGAGAGCGCGGCAGAGTGAGGCCATGAGCGAAACATCTACCATGGAAAATTCATCCACGACGACAAGGTTGGTCTCGAGCGGATGTTTGGTGCCGCGGTGAAATCCGCCGCCCGGTAAATACTCCAGCAGCCGATGAATGGTGAGAGCTTTGTATCCGGTAGATTCTCCCATGCGTTTAGCAGCGCGTCCTGTGGGAGCGCAGAGCTGAAAGCGAACATGCTTTGCAGCAAGGATGCGCAGAAGACTGTCGAGCAGTGTCGTTTTACCAACGCCAGGCCCTCCCGTGATAATGACAACACGGGAACCAAGAACGGTACGAAGGGCCTGAGTTTGACTTTGGGAAAGCATCTTCCCTGTTTTTTTTTGCACCCAGGTGAGTGCTTGGTCGAAATCAATCGGCGGGTAGTTCGCAGGCTGTGAGGCGAGGCGACGCAATGTGTCGGCAATCGTAATTTCTGCGACACGAAGCGCGGGAAGAAAAACGAGAGGCTCTTGACCGAGGCTGTCCACAACAAGCTGTCCATCGGCGATCTCGCGATCGAGAGCACCCATGACAACGTCGTCGCTGACTCCCAGCAATTTGCCAGCTTCTTTAAGCAAGATGTGCCGAGGAAGTGCTGTGTGCCCTTCGGAGGTAGCGCGGGAAAGAATGTGTTCCAAGCCACCGCGAGCACGCAAAATGGAATCATGGCCGAAGCCAAGTTTCATCCCTACGGCATCGGCAGATTTGAAGCCTATGCCCGGAATGTCACGAGCGAGGAGGTAGGGATTGGCCCGTACACGGACAATAGCGTCCTCGCCGTAAAGTTTGAAAACACGCAGAGCGCGTCCGGTGCTGATGCCGTGACTGTGGAGGAACACCATAATGTCGCGAACCGTTTTTTGCTCCGCCCACGCTTCCTTGATTTGCCGCCGACGCCCGCTCCCAATTCCCTCAATTTCCTCAAGACGCGCTGAGGATTTTTCAATGATGTCAAAAATGGATTCCCCAAATTTATTGACAAGCTTTTTGGCATAGACCGGGCCAATACCGCGAATGAGTCCACTGCCTAAATATTTTTCAATGCCTTCGCGAGAGCTGGGAGCCTGACAACGAATGGCTGTCGCTCGGAGCTGCATTCCATGCTCACGATTCCGCTCCCAGCGGCCTTCCGCCGTAATCCATTCTCCCGGCGAAACCGCAACAACTACACCCACCACAGAAACAAGGTCAGGCTCCCCTTTGACTTTCACCCGCAGCACTGCAAATCCCGTGTCTTCATTATGAAAAACCACGCGCTCTACCAATCCTGATAAACCGTCAGCCGGTGTAGCACGAGCAGAAGAACCCATGCCCCACACCATGCCATGAAGTTCGTAACGATGCTAAATTATTGCGTAAGACGTTGAGAGCCTTATTGTGCGCTGGGCTTCCAAACAAAGTGTCTGGCCAGGGAGCACAGGCATCCCGCCTGTAATGTGAAAAACGAATACGGACGCGACGCCCATACCCCCTAGTTTTTTTGCAGATTGTCTTATCGGAGTGAGTTTGCAGTTGTTTGGGCGCAAGCAAACGCCATTTACTCCGCCTAGGAGAGTTTGCAAAATGGGGGCGACACGCATGCAACAACCAACGCTTAGTGCCATTTTAATTACAAAGAATGAGGCTGAAAATCTGCCTGATTGCCTGCGTTCTATTGCCTTTTGCTCCGAAATTGTGGTGGTAGATAGCAACAGCACGGATGGTACGCCGCAGATCGTTCGTGAGGCGGGAGGGCGGGTGATTGAGAGTGCGGATTGGCCGGGCTTTGGTCTCCAGAAACAAAGTGCTCTCGACGCAGCTACGGGTGAGTGGGTGCTTTCTATTGATGCGGATGAACGCATCCTGCCGGAGCTTGCTGAGGAAATTCTTTGTGTGATTCGCGAGGGAAAAGCTGCAGGTTTTCGCATCAAACGTCGTTCGCAGTTTCTTGGGAAATGGATGCGGTATGGAGGATGGTATCCGGATTACGTTGTGCGGTTGGCAAAGCGTCATGCCGCGAAATTCGATATTTCGCCGGTGCATGAAAAATTACTCGTGGAGGGAACTATTGCCGATTTGGAGCATCCCATGTTGCATTTTAGCTATCGTGATTTGTCGGATGTCTTAAAAAAGCAGAGTCTCTATGCGTTGGTTGGCGCGGAAAGAAATTACGTCGCGGGAAAATCGGGAGGGATTCTTATAGGATGGTTCCGGGCTGTGTGGACGTTTGTTCGGCTTTATATTTTGCATCTTGGATTTCTCGATGGACGGCAGGGATTTCTTTCTGCGGTGGCTAAAGCGCAGGAAACATTTTGGCGTTATGCGGGCATGGAGTGGGTAGAACGACGTGTGAAGCAATGAAACTCGCTATCATTCGCCGCCGCTACACGCCTTATGGTGGCGCGGAGCGATTTATCGAACGTATTGCCCGGCACCTTATGGAACGTGGCGTTAATACCACCATCCTTGCGGAGCAATGGGGGGCAAAAAATGATGCGTCCGCCTCGCTCCAAGTTGTGCGTGCGGCATCATCCGGTTGGTCTCGCGTCGCGCGTTTTCGTTCGTTTGAGCAGGCCGTGGAAAAAAATCTTCGCACCCATTCATTCGATCTTGTGCAATCGCACGAGAGACTTATGGGGGCTGATGTCTATCGTGCGGGTGATGGTGTTCATGCTGCGTGGATTCAGCGGCGACTTCGTGAGGTGGGGCACTGGAAAGCACGATGGCTTCAACGCGACCCTTACCATCGGGCGGCCATGAAAATGGAAAAACAAATGGCAGGCGATTTGCATTTGCACTTTGTCGCCAACAGCGGCCTTGTGGCCTCCGAATTACGCGAGATGTTGGACATTTCGACGCAACGAATCACCGTTATTCCTAATGGCGTGGACACCGTACATTTTGCCCCACCTGGGGAGAGCGTGCGTCATGTGGCGCGAGAGCAATTTTATTTGCCTCAAGATGTCCCTGTCGTTGCATTTGTGGGATCAGGTTTTGCACGCAAAGGAGCGTCTTATCTCGTGGAGGCTTTGCGTTGGTTGCCCGATGTTTTTTTACTCCTCTGCGGGCACGACAAAAACCGTCATGCACTCGAAGCTTTGGTGAAAAAAAATCATTGGCACTCCCGCGTAAAAATTCTCGGCGGGGTGGAAGATGTGCGTCCTGTTCTCCACGCGGCCGATGTGTTTGCACTGCCGTCCCTTTATGACCCGTCTCCCAATGCTGTTCTCGAAGCCCTCGGCTGCGGGCTTCCGATTATTACCACGGCAGACACGGGCCTCGCGCAGGAGATTGTTGCCGCGAAAGCCGGGGCGATTTGTGAACGCGATGCAGCATCTCTCGCATCTCAAATCGAAGCCCTCTTTGCCGATCGGGACCAGCACTCCATGATGGCTTCATCGGCTCGCGAATTGGCGATGAAATTTGATCAGGAAAAAATCGTGGGTGAGTGGCTCGATTTTTATCAACGACGTATGGCCCCTGCGTAATGTGAAGTGACATGCTTGCGCAAGAGCGTTGCTCCGCTATTCTTGGCGCATGTTCCGACTGACATCGCAAGAGCGTCGCGTGATTGTTTTCATTCTCGCAGCATTTCTTGTGGGGCTCGGGATCAAGCATTGGCGCGACACGCAGGCTGTAACTGCAGCCACTGTGGAAGTAGAAACTATGTAAAACATGCAGAAACCAACATTCCATGAAACACTCGAACGTGTGGTGACACGCGATGAGCGTTATAGCCGCGAAGCCTACGGCTTTTTACGCGAAGCCTTGGAGTTTACGCAAAAGCGTCGCCGCAAATCTCGCGCTTCTGCGTCCACGCATGTGTCGCCGACGGAATTGCTGAATGGGTTTCGCGATTATTCGTTGCGGCAATTTGGGCCCATGGGAGTCACGGTGCTCGATCATTGGGGCATTCGCTCCACGGGGGATGTTGGGCGCATGGTTTTTAATCTTATTGAGGCCGGAATTTTTGGACGTTCGGAAGATGACCGATTGGAAGATTTCGAAAATAAATTTAGCTTTGAAGAAGCCTTCGTGATTCCGTTTCGTCCGACGCGAAAGCGATCCACTCCTCGTGCGCCACGCAAAAAAAAGCTGACTAAGCAGGCGAGCTAGGTGTCGCAAGTTTGGCGACACTCCAAATTTTATGCGTCAATTTTTGCCACAAGCGAAGTCGTCTCCCATCACATTAGCACGCGGTCGCACGCGGGTACGTGTGTTGCCTAATGGATTGACGCTACTCGTAGAGCCGGATCACTCGGCACCCGTCACCAGCGTGCAGGTGTGGGTGCAAACAGGAAGTATTCATGAGGGGTCACGGTTGGGGAGTGGGTTGTCTCATTTTTTAGAGCACATGATTTTCAAAGGTACCGCCACGCGGGGTCCTAATGATATTGCACGGGCGGTGCAGGAGATTGGCGGGCAAGTGAACGCCTACACGTCGTTTGATCGCACGGTATATTGGATTTCAACACCGGCACATGGAACGGCAACAGCCATCGAATTGCTGGCGGATGCGGTGCTTCATTCCACGATTCCCGAGGAAGAATTCGTGAAAGAACAGGAGGTCATTCGACGGGAGTTTGCCATGGGATTTGACGATCCTGGGCGCATGAGCTCGGAATTAATGCTGGCCACGGCATTTATTCAGAGCCCCTACCGATACCCCATTATTGGGCATCTGGAAATTTTTAATGAACTCACGCGTGACGATCTTGTGGCCTATTATCAGGAGCGTTATGTGCCGGACAACATGTTCCTCGTGGTCACGGGAGATATTGAGCCAGCGGATATTTTTTCTCTCGCGGGAAAGTGGTTTGGGTCTGCAAAGCGATGCGTCAATGCTCCGCGATTTATCCCGCAAGAGCCGCCGCAGCTGGGACGGCGAGAAGCGCAGGAAGAGTTTGAAACGGAGCTGAGTCGTTGCTCTCTTGTTTGGCATATTCCGCCTCTCACGCATGGAGATTCCGCCATACTTGAGGTTCTGGCGACGGTGCTGGGAGGGGGGCGTAGTGCGCCGCTGCATTTGGAATTGCGTGAGAAAAAAAATCTCGTTCACCACATTGGTGCTTATTCCTACATGGCGGGAGAGATGGGATTGTTTGGGGTTGATTTTGTTTGCGACCCGCAAAAACGCTTTGAGGCAGAACAGGCCGTACTTGCGGTTATTGCGCGGTATTGTAAAGGCGAAGCAAGTGACGCCGAATTGACCAAGGCGCGGAAGGCAATCCTTGCGGATCAGTTGAGCAGTCTTGCCACAGCAAACGGACGTGCATCGGACATTGGGGCGAGTTGGTTGCTGGCACGAAATCCGGATCTTGGTGTGGAGTATTTGGAGCGTGTAAGCAGCGTTACCGCCGCCGATCTTCGCCGTGCTACGTGCGAATATCTCTCGCCCACGACATGCACGGTCACTTCGGTGAATCCACGGGGATCATTAAGTAACGCTTCGAGTGGCGAAAGTTTCGATTCCGTGCGTCGTATCGAAATGTTCACTTTGCCTAATGGTCTGCGGGTGTTGACCTGTGAGGATCGCAAGCTTCCGGTGGTGAGTACAATGGCCGTTTTTCGTGGCGGTTTGCTTGCAGAAACTGCGGACACCAATGGTCTTACGGCACTAGCGGGACGCACCTTAATTAAGGGAACTACGACGCGGACATCCGAGCAAATTGACCATGAAATAGAATCTGTCGGCGGGCATATCGCCGCTAATTTCGGCCATAATAATTTTAGCGTTTCGGTGGAAACGATGGTGCCCGATTTGCGCTTAGGTTTGGAATTGTTGGCCGATGTACTTTTGAATGCCACCTTTCCCAAAGAAGAAATCGAGCGGGAAAAGGAAGATCAAATTGCAGCACTTAAAGCGGAAGATGAGCAAATAACGGCGATCGCACGCAATGCGATGCGACGAGCTGTTTTTGGGGCGCATCCTTATGGTCTCCGTTCCAATGGGACGCCGGAATCCATTGCGTCCATTACGCAAGCGCAGCTACGGGCGTTTCGAGACCAATGTGTGACAGCACGCAATGGCGTTTTGGCAATTTTTGGGGATATCAATACGGAAGAAATTCGACAGCTTGCGAAAAAACTTTTTGGGGCTTTGCCTGCCGGCGAACTTCTCATGACTGATCCTCCCGTGGCACCGGCGCTATCCGAGGCGCATGAAATTGTGGTTCATGAACCCAAACAACAAGCGGTGATCATGGTGGGTTTTCGCGGTGTGTCAGCGCATGACCCCGACCTTCCCGCGTTGGAATTAATTGAAGCCGCCAGCAGTGACATGGCTTCGCGCTTTTTCCAACGCATTCGAGAAGAGCTTGGACTCGCCTACTTTGTTGGTGCGGCTCAACAGGCGGGATTTGCGCCTGGGATTTTTACATTTTACCTCGGAACGGACCCTACAAAGGCCGACATGGTACGGGGAGTTTTTGAGGATGAAATTGCATTATTGGCGCGTGAAGGGCTCACGAATGATGAGCTGGAGCGTGCAAAGAAAAAGATGATTGGGACAGAAGCTATTGGAATCCAATCGTTGGGTGCCTTTTTGAGTGTGGCTGCCATGGGGGAACTTTATGGATTCGGCTACGATCATTATAAACAACGCCAGGCGAAATTTGAAGCTGTCACGCCGGAGGAGGTTCGGGCGGTGGCGCATAAATACTTTCTCGAACCGCACCGCACTGTTGTGGTAGTTACACCAATGCAAGAAAATCCATCCGACCATGGCTGAAGTACAACAATCTCCACAATCGTCCGGCGAAATGACGCGCCGATTTATTGAATTTGTCCTCATGCAAGCCCAGCAGGTTGCTCTCATGTTGGGGCAAATGCCCGGGCCTGATGGTAAGTCTATGAAGCCAAATCTCCCGGTCGCAAAAATTTTCATAGACCAGCTCGATATGATTCGAGAAAAAACACGCGGCAATCTGACGGCGGAAGAAAGCAATCTCCTTAACAAGGTGCTTACCGATCTTCAGATGGCTTTTGTGGAAGCAGATAAAGTCACACCCGCTGAGACATCCGCCGCCGTGGAATCTTCTACGCCTGTGCCCTCGGAGGAAAAGAAAACGGAGTCGGAAGACGTCGAGGACAAAAAGAAATTTACAAAAAGCTACGGTTGAGTCGCCGCAGCCAAGCGGTCATAGAAGCCAAACAGGGGTTTCCTCCGGTTGGTGATGTTGGGGCGGTGTTGCGGTGTGACGTGGTGTTTGGCGTTTGCGCCATGGTGATGTCGGGTGCTTGGTGGGTGAACTTGTTTGTGCCATCCATTTTTGCATTTGCAATGTGTTTTCACCCGATGGTTCCTGGCGTCCGGTAAGCCATGCGGAAACATGCGGCTGAGCCACGCCAAGGTATTGCGCCAGTTCACTGACACGCCCGCGTTTGGCTTTACAGAAATTTTGAACTTCTGCGAGAAACTTTGGCATGAGGGGCTTTGACATAAAAATATAATGACGTCATTATATTAATAATACAATGATTTTCGCATCCGAAGGACGGCACGAAAGGAAGCAATTTCTTAGTGGATTAGCGAGAGAAGCGGGGCTGGATAAATACCGAGCCAAATGATGAGGGCGCAGAGAATGGCGATGGTTATACGGGCTGCGATTCCGACAGGAATTCCCGGTGCATCGGGGTCTGCTGCTTGTTGCCAATACATAGCTCGGACAATCTTGAGGTAGTAATAAAATCCTGCAGCCACGGTGACGATACCAATGGTGATGAGAACGAAATGTCCTTGTTGGTAGGCGGCTTCAAAAATGAAGAGTTTTCCGAGGAAGCCGACTGTGAGCGGTACGCCGGCAAGTGATGCCATGGCAAGCAACATAGCGAAGGCAAGTTGAGGGGCGCGTTGATTGAGGCCATTGAAATCTGCAATGTCATCCCCGCCGACAGCTTTCGCCACGATGGTCATCACGAGGAAGGCGAGAAGCGTCATGAGGAGATAGGCACCAAGGTAGAAGAGAATGGCGGAGCCTACAAAAGGTGCGCCAAGAGATGCGACGCCAAGCAAAAGATAGCCGGCGTGAGCCACGCTGGAATAGGCAAGGAGGCGTTTGAGGTTCGATTGCGGGATGGCTGCAAGGTTGCCGAAGACCATGGTAACGCCGGCCAGGAGTGCCATGAGCGGAAGGATTTTTTCCTGCAAATACGGAACGACAACGAACGTTTGAAGAACGCGCAGGAGAACGACAAAGCCCGCAGCTTTTGACGCGACTGAAAGAAAGGCAGTGATGGGAGTAGGTGCCCCTTGATAAACGTCGGGAATCCAGAATTGAAATGGAACGGCGGCGACCTTAAAGCCGAGAGACACTAAAACGAGACCGAGACCGAAGAGTAAAGCGGGGGCGGCGGCGACTTTAAGTGCCGGAATGACAGCGGCAATGGCGTTGAGATTTGTTTGCCCCGTGACGCCGTAAATCCAGGTGATGCCATAAACAAGGAATCCTGTGGAAAGGGCGCCAAGTACGAGAAATTTTACACCGGCTTCGACGCTGAGGCGATCATGGCGCAGATACGAAACAAGGATGTAAAAGCTGATGGTCACTAATTCGAGAGAAACGAAGATGAGTACAAAATCTACGGCGGAGGCCATCCACATAAGGCCGGCGCAAGTAAAAACAGGAAGGGCATAAAATTCTCCGAGCCCCGCACCGCGCCGAGAGGATGGAAGATTGGCTTCCACGACGGGTGCAAATTCCTGCGCCATGATTAACACCACGATGGTTGTGAGCAGGGCGATCTGTTTGAAAAATATCGCTAAGGAATCCGTACTATAAAATCGTGCATAAGGTGCCGAGGCGTCGAGTGCTGCGGGGTTCACCCAAAATGTGGCGATGAAAATAAGGATGAGACCCGTGATGGCAGGATGTGCAATGCCGCTTTTGCGTCCGGGGCCGGCAAAGGATTCCGCGACGAGCAGCAACAAGCCTAAAATAACAACCGCAACTTCGAGATAAAGCGGATTCATGGCACAAGCAAATCAAAGACAGGGTTGATGGAATCGAGCAACAGACTCGGGCGAAATCCCGTAATCAGCAGCCCCGCAAGAAGAAGAATGACCGACCAACGAACTGCGGGTGAAACATCCGCAATCGCCTCGGTCACGGCAGCACCGCGATGGCCCCAGAAGATGCGACGGTAAGCACGCAGCATGTAGATGGCAGAAATGACGACGCCCCAAAGCGCAAAAGCCGTGGTGATTTGGTAGGCGTTGAATCCGCTGGACACGCCACGCGCAAAGGCACCGAAGAAAATGAGAACTTCCGCAGGGAAGTTGATAAAGCCCGGAAGGCCAAAGGATGCAAAAACCGCAAATCCGAAAAGAAGGCCGAGTTTGGGAGCAACACCAGCCATCCCGCCTAGTTGAGAGAACTCCAAGGTTCCTGCGCGACGCTCAATTTCTCCGCAGAGCGCAAAGAGTGCCGCAATCGTGAGTCCATGCGCAAAAATCATCAGCGACATTCCTGCTAATCCGATTTGGTTAAGTGCCACAAACCCAAGAAACGCGTAGCCCATGTGCATGACGCTGGAGTAACCCAGCATAAGATCGAGGCGCTTTTGCGCGATGGTAACAAAACCAATGTAGATGATGTTTCCGAGTAATAAGAGCAGCAGCAAATTGGCAAATTGCTGAATTTCCGCAGGGAAAATTGGAACCGCGAGGCGGAGAAGCCCGTAAAGCCCGAACTTTTTCAACACCCCGGAATGCAACATCGCCGCTGGCGCAGGAGCCGACGCATAAGCTTCCGGTGCCCATGTGTGAAATGGAAAAAGGGCAATGAGGCTTCCAAATCCGAATAAAACAAGCAGGTACACCACCGGCCCAGGCGTGAGGAGTCCTGCATAACCCAGTTGCTGAAGCACCCGTATATCGAGTGTATGAAATCCTGCGGGAACCGCTAACCAAATTCCAATCAGCCCGAGAAGCAGTACAAAGCTGCCCGTTGCTAAATAAAGGGTCACCTTCCACGCAATCCGCTGACGCTCCCCCGAGCCCCAGATACCTATGAGTAGGAATGTCGGGATGAGAGCCAGCTCGTGAAAAGCGTAAAAGAAAAATAAATCCAGCGAAACAAATGCGCCGATGGCACCAGCAGAAATGAAAAGCAAGCAAGCGTAAAACATTCCTTCATGACGTTTGATATTGGGCGCCACCCAAACAGCCGCCAACGTCACCAATGTCGTGAGCAACAACATCACCATGCTTAACCCATCCGCCCCCAGCGAAAATGCGAGACCGTGCGAGGCCATGAGAAGGCGCCCGCTCACAAATTGAAACCCGCCCACTTCGAGGCTGTAAGACCCCATGAGATGAAGCGTCAAAAGTAAATTTGCCGCTGCGCCAAAAATAGAAATCCGTCGCGGTGCCGACCCCGCCATACAAAAGGCAGCGGTAACAAGCGGAATAAGGATGAGGGAAAGGAGCGGACTCATCATCGGGAAATCAGAAAATAAAGTACGGCCAACACGCCCGCTCCGAAAAAGAAGGCGTAAGCTTGGAGGTTGCCGAGTTGCAAGAGGCGTAGAACGTAGCCCGTTGCCCACACGGTTCGCGCTATGCCGGTGACAATGAGTCCATCAATAATCCAGCGATCAAACCATGACCCAATGATCGCCAGACCGCCTTGCACACATGTCACAAGCCACGCGTAAAAATTATCAATGTAAAGTCGGTTGGCAAAAAGCGGGATTCGCACAGGGTCTTTCACCGGCCCACGCAGGTAAAGTACCGCCGCGAGCAAAAATCCAGCACCCAATGCCCCCAGCAACGCATAATGCACGATGTGGGACATTTCGTGATGTGGGATATTAAAAAAATGATGCGCTACGGCGGGATAACCTGCCGCAATGGAAGGAATGGCCAAAATTAAAAGCGGCAGCGTCATGATTGTCGGTGCTTGCCGCGCATGTTTCGCAGCTTCCGAACGCGGACGTCCCATGAAAGCGACAAAGAAAAGTCGGAACATGTAAAAGGATGTCAGCAATGCCGCGCCTACGGTGATCCAAAACACCGCCGTGTTGCCTTCGTGAGCGTAGGCTACAATCAAGTCCTTGCTGTAATAGCCGCTAAAGCCCGGCATCCCGACGAGAGCCAGCGTGCCCGCGACGAGGCAGAGGGCGGTGAGCGGCATCCGCCCAAGGAGTCCGCCCATTTTCCAAATATCCTGCTCATGATGCAGGGAAATAATCACCGCACCGGCACAGAGGAAGAGCAGACATTTAAAAAATGCGTGGGTGAATAAATGGAACACCGCAACGTCACTCGCGGGCGCAACAGCGATAGCTACCACCATGTAACCCAGTTGTGAAATTGTGGAGTAAGCAAGGATGCGCTTGATGTCATCTTGCTGCGTGGCCATCAATCCCGCCGCAAAGCACGTGATGGTGCCTATCCACATGATGACCTCGCGAACCGCTTCCGGTGAGGCGGCAAGCACAGGAAAAATTCGTGCTAGCATGTAAACACCCGCCGCCACCATCGTCGCTGCATGGAGCAACGAAGAAACAGGCGTCGGGCCCTCCATCGAGTTGGGAAGCCAGACGTGCAAGGGCATCTGCGCGGACTTACCGAGTGTTCCGCAAAATACCAGCAACGCGGCCGCCGTGAGATAGCCGGGATGGAGCGTGATCGCGGCGAGATTTTGCTCAATGCCAGAGAATGCAATGGAACCTGTCGCCAGCCAAAACATGAGGATGCCGAGCATGAAGCCGAAGTCGCCCACGCGATTGACGAGAAAGGCCTGCTTCGCCGCATCCGCCGCCGCATCTTTGCGGAAATAATGGCCAATGAGAATGTAGGAACTTACGCCTACCAACTCCCAGAAGACGTACATCATGATGAAGTTCCCCGAAAGAACGATGCCAAGCATGGAAAAAAGAAACAAACTCAGCGCCGCATAATAGCGCGGAATCCCTTCATCGCCGCGCATGTAGCCGGCAGAATAAATGAAGACGATTGTAGAAATGGTGGTCACCACGAGAAGCATCACACGAGCGAGCGGATCGAGGATGAGAGTGATGGGGACGGAAAAGTACCCGGGAATATCCAACCAAGGAATCGGTGCTACGGGTGGGCTCTCGCTTGCGAGAAAAATCCGCCAGCTCAATCCGCAAGCGATGGCTGCTGCACTGATGGCTACAATTCCTGCCGCAACGCCACGGCGTGGCAGCAAGAAAAGGATCACTGCCGACGCAACCAAAGGTGCGAAGAGAATAATCCAGGGATATTGTGAGGGTTCCATGCGGCTTAGAATTTCAATTGGTTGAGGTCTTCGACATGCGCGGTTTGTCGCTGACGATAAAGAGCGACGATAATGGCGAGCCCGACGGCAACTTCCGCCGCAGCGACGGTGATAATGAAAAACACGAGTACCTGCGCGTTGTAATCCGGCAACCCCACAGCAGTCGCTCCGTGCCGTGCAAAAGCAACAAGTGAAAGATTGGCCGCATTGAGCATCAGCTCCAGCCCCATGAAAATTACGAGAATATTGCGCCGCAAAAGTACACCGCCTAAGCCAATGGCGAAAAGAAGCCCGCTGACAATAAGGTAATTTCCGAGGGTCAGCATAATCAGCGCAACGTACGGCGGCTTAGGACGACGACCCCTACGGTCGAAACCAAAAGCAGAACGCCGATGATTTGAAGTGGCAGGTTAAAGTGAGAAAACAAGGTGGTTCCGACTCCCACGACATCACTCGGGGCATCCGGGTTTAGAGCGGGAAACGGATGGGCGGCGGAGGGAAGTGATTTGACGACTTGGACGAGCAGGAGTGCAAATCCTCCGATCACCGCAATACCTCCCGCGCTCGCGGCGAGATTGAGGCGACGTCGTGCTTCGGCTTTGAGGTCGAGAAGCATGATGATGAAAAGAAATAGAACCATCACGGCTCCCGCATAGACGAGCACCTGAATAATCCCGATGAAAAAGGCGTCGAGTGTGATGTAGAGTCCGGCCAAAGCGAGGAAGGAAAGCACGAGACACATGGCACTGTTGACCGGATTACGAAGCAGCACGACGGCCACGGCGGAGCCGAGCATGAGCAACGACAGAACCCAGAACAGGATAGTGAACATTCGTAATTTGCGTCCGTGATGCGCCTCGCACACCGCAGTTTCAGCAGCCGTGAGGCTAGAAGATGCGAGGCTTGGTTTCGATCACTTTTTTTCGTCCCATTTGTGAACCAGACCCGTCATCACGCCGCCTAGTTCGTAGAGTTTTTTCTTATCATGGACCAACGATTCCCGCGTCTCGCCGGTTATCGAATAGTCCTTCCGAAGGAAAATAGCCTGCTCGGGGCAGACTTCCTGACACAACCCGCAGTAAATGCACCGGGCCATGTCTATTTCAAATTGCTCTGGAAATTTTTCCACCTTCGCCCACTTGCTGTCTTTCGAGATCTCCCCGGGTTTAATGGTGATGGCGCGTGGCGGGCAAATGAACTCGCAGAGCTGACATGCCACGCAGCGCTCGCGGCCATGTTCATCTTTCACCAGCGTCGGTGCCCCACGGTACCAGTCGGGAAGATCGTCATTCCAGTTCTGCTCGGGATATTCCATGGTGACCTGCGTCTTCCCGAAAATCATGTCCTTAAAATGTCGGATGGTGACAAGGAGGCCGCCGAAGATGGCCGGAAGGTAAGACCGTTCGAGAAGGCTGAGTTTTGGGCGTTGGACAGGACGGGCCATGGTTAAGAGCGGAAGTATAGCAGGATCGCGGCGGTAAGGAAGATGTTCACAAGTGCGACCTCGAAGAAAACATACCAGCCGAGCTTCATGAGTTGATCAAAACGGAAGCGCGGAAGCGTCCAACGAATCCAAAGGAAAAAGAAAATAATGGCGGCTACCTTGGCAAAAAATGTCGCGATATTCACGACGCCCCACAGCCATCCTTGGCTGCCATCAGGCACAAAAGGGAGGCTCCATCCGCCAAGAAAAAGCGTCACAATCACGCCGGCACCGGCAATCATCGCGGCGTATTCCCCAAGGAAAAACATAGCAAATCGCATGGACGAATACTCCGTGTGATAGCCGCCCACGAGTTCTTGCTCGGCTTCGGGAAGGTCAAAGGGAAGGCGATTGGTTTCCGCAAACATGGCGATAAGAAAAACCAGAAACGAGATGAGCATGGGAATCCAAAGCAGGAGCCTTTGGAGGTTAAACCCCGACATTCCCATCGGGAAAACCATCCAGCCGTGGAGGGTTTGGTATTGCACAATTTCACCGAGATTTAGCGTTCCCGTGATGAGAAAAATGGGAATGACGGAAAGGCCAAGGGCGATTTCGTAGGAAATCATTTGCGAGCTAGAGCGGATACTGCCGAGGAAGGGGTATTTCGAGTTTGATGACCATCCGGCCAGAACGATGCCATAAACGCCGAGGGAGGAGACTGCAAATACCCAAAGGATGCCGGTGTTGAGATTGGCAATGACCATGGGAACGCCGAAAAGGCTGCTGCCGAAAGGAAGGACGGCAAGAACGAGAAGGGCCGGAACAAACGCCAGCGCGGGAGCGAGGCTGAAGAAGAATTTATTAACGCCGGAGGGAACGAAGTTTTCTTTGAGGACGAGTTTCACGCCGTCCACGAGAGGTTGAAGCAACCCGGCCCAACCCACACGATTGGGGCCGACGCGGTCTTGAATAAATGCACTGACCTTGCGCTCCGCCCACACCGAATACGCCACCATCGTGAGAACGACGCCAACGAGTACGGCGGTTTTTAGGAAGGATGTCCACAGGAGAAAAATCTCCGGTTGCAAAAAAATATCAAAGCTCAGCATGGCAATTACAAAACGGCAAAACGCATCGCAAAGGACAAGCAATAGCGAACGCGCTCTCGAGATTCAATCTCAAACAGCATGCACGAACGTTCCGTGTTAGGTAGATTTATCGCCTGAAAAAACCCAGGGGGGCACGGGCGTCTCGCCCGTGATGAATAGACGAGCACAGGCGAGACGCCCATGCCCCTTGGCCAGACATATTCTTTAAATTCTTGTTGCTTCTTAGGATCCCCATTGGATTCCTATTGTTTAAATTATAATTCTTGCGGTGGATACATCATGATGATGGGGTTGTAGCCGCACTACTTTTTAGCACCCCATTCTCTTCCATTAAAACTAAATGTGTTCCGCGATAACAGTTTCAAAGCTATCTTCTTCGAGGGTTGTACACACCCGATTTCTGCCGGTTTTTTTAGCGAAGTAGAGAGCGTCATCAGCCTTTTTGAGGAGAGCCTTCAAATCTCTCAATGTGTCGCTTAGTGGCACAAGACCGATGGATACGGTGAATGAGATTATCGTGCCATCGCTTGTGGTTACAGCGGTTTGTGCCAAAGTTGTTCGTATTCTTTCGGCGACGATTTGAGCGTTTTTGAGATCGGTATTTGGAAGTAGGAGGGCAAATTCTTCGCCGCCCAAGCGTGCGATTAAATCAATGTCGCGTAATTGCGAGACACATATTTGCGCTAGTAATTTCAACACTTCATCCCCGGCGTCGTGCCCATAGGTATCGTTAATTTCCTTAAAATGGTCTATGTCCATCATGAGAACGGCAAGTGGTTCTCCATGACGGCAGGCGCGAGAAACTTCCCGACGTCCGAAAACCTCGAAGCTGCGGCGATTGTTGAGTCCTGTGAGTGCGTCGCTTTTTGCGAGTTTTTCCAATTGACGCTCGGCGACCACTTCTCGATCCACGATACGAAAGGAAGCAATGACGCCGACGATTTGCCCGTCTTTATCGCGATCGGGCCCTGCATGAAATTCGATCCAATGTGTGGAGCCACTTTTGGCGCGCATTTTGAAGCGATTCACCACAACCTGACCTTCCGTAAGCCTGTTTTTGCCGACTTTAAATCGAACTTTGGAGACATCATCTGCCAAGAATTCCGGAACATTTTTTCCCTCACATTCTTCTGGCTTCCAGCCGAGAGTTGGAGTGATTGAGGGTGAAATCCAGAGGATTTTATCGACTTTATCAATTCGCACGACCACATCGGAAGAGTTTTGCGCGAGGAGTCGGTAGCGCTCTTCCGAAGCGGCAATTTGTTCAACGGCCAGGTGGCGTTCGGTGACATCGCGCCAGAAAATACTGACACGTCCATCCACATAAACGGCGCGAATGTCGAGGCGGGTGTTGGCGTTTCCCAAGGGAAACTCGAAATTATCCAAAATAGTCTCACTCCCAATTTCTGCAGTTTTACGGAGAAACTCCATCAAACCCGTGGTTTCAAGTGCCGGCAAAAGTTCCGTTATGCGCCGCCCCAAAAGGCGATCTCGATGAATGCCCATCCATGCGCAGGCGGCAGGATTCACGGTCGCAAAAAGGAAATCCTCGACTCGTCCGTCCGCGCTTTGGAGAGGCTGAACGAGCACATGCGGATCGAGCATACTATCGAGAGTGGTTTTAAGATGTCGGCGTTCCGCTTGAATGGCCTCACGGTCTTGCATTTGTTGATGGATGTCGCGGAATCCGCCCACACATCCCACGCCGCGGCCTGAGGCATCCAACAGCGGGCGCATGGAGATAGAGAACCAGCGATAGCCGGATTCTCCAATGCGGATACGTGCCTCGATGTTGCCTAGAGTTCCACGCCTGAGTTGCCCTAACAATGCTTCCAACGCATCCCATTCTTCGGGATGAATAAGGCTGCATAGCCCCATGCCATGCAATTGCTCTGGTGCAAGCCCGAGTGTGGTCAATGTGCTGGGGGAAGTCCATTGAATGACGCCTTCATTATCGGTTTGCACCACAACATCGGACGCATTTTCGGCGAGAAGTCGAAAATGATTTTGCGATTCGGTAAGGTTTAGCCGCGCTTTTACTTCATCGTTGATGTCCGCAATTTGGGAAATGAAATACTGGATTGTTGCGTCAGCGTGCCGCAAACAAGCGACGGAGAGCAGGCCCCACACCACCGATCCATCGGGACGCAAATAGCGTTTTTGGATTTGATAGTTTTGAATTTTATTGGCCTTCATTTGTTCCACGAAATCAAGGTCGGCTTGAAGGTCGTCGGGGTGTGTGAGTTCCTGCCAAGTCATGGACTTGATGGTGCCAATGTCCCTCCCGAAGAAGGCGCAAAAGGCGGGGTTTGCTTCGAGTAAGCGTCCTTCGGGTGAGATAAGGCCGACACCCGACGGAGCACTTTCAATAGTTTTACTTAAACGCTCTCTCGCTGCTGAAAGGCTTGCGGTACGCTCTTCGATTCGGTGTTCCAAAGCAAAATTAAGCTCCTGCAATTTTTGCTCTGCTTCCTTTCTTCGTGTCACATCGAGAGTGGCGCCGCCCATGCTTTCGATGCTGCCATCCGCATTAAAAAAAGTTCGTCCTTGAGCTGCAACCCAGCGAATGGTGCCATCCGCATGAACAATGCGACATTCGGTGGCATAACTTTGTTGTTGCTTTACGGATTCTTCGATGAGGTGTTTGATACGGTCGAGGTCCTCGGGGTGAACGGTTCTATAAAAGTGCTCAAAACTTTCCTTTTCTCCTGCGGGTAAAGCAAGATGCTGCTTACAAATTTCCGACCAAATGAGCGTGTTTGTGGCAAAATCCCAACTCCACACGCCGACGTCAGCACCTTCGGTTGCCATGCGCAGTTTGCGTTCTGCGGCTTGTTTTTCTGCAGCAAGAGCCAGCTCAAATTTTCCTGCATCTCTTTGCTCCCAAAGCTGACGATATTGCCAGCCTCCTACAGCCAAGATGCCAAGAGCTACCGCAGCGATCGTCAGCAAGGGCCACCAACGATTCCACGCCATGGCTGTCATGACTTGAGCCGGAATGTAAGTCACCAGTTTCCATGATTCCTTGGTGACAATTTCGCTTCCAACAATGGAGAGAGGATCAATCGTTGCCCAGGTCCACAGTCCATCAGCTGTTATTATCTGACCATTCGATGTGTTGACCATGTGCGCCCATGCGGTCGGGTAACGCTTGGCAAAAGAATTTTCCTTCGCGCCACGGGCAAATGCAAAAGCGTCCTGACGATCAGGGCTTATTAACCAATCGCCTTGCGAATTAAGCAGCATAATGGAGCCGAGGCCTTCGGGCCCTTTGATGCCTCGTAGTCGTTCAAGTAGCGCATCTACGCGAAGATTTACGGCTAAGATACCGTCATCGGCTTCACCCTCTAAGGGAAGGCGCACTCCAAAACGAATCACCGGCTTAAGAGGTGTTCCGTGTGAATTTTCCTCCATGCTGAGATTCAAGGGAGATAAATAAATTTTATCCGGCGGCTGCGATAAAATCTCCTTAAACCAAGAACGCTCGGACACATTGGATAATTTATCTTGCGGGATGGAAGCGGGCTTATCTTCGGTTTGTTGAATGCGCACCAGCTCCTGACCGCTCTTGCTCACCCATCGCGCACGATCATAGAGCGGATTGCGATAGAGCAGCGTCATTAAATGCGACTCCATCCAAGATTGAGCTTCCGAGGGAGGGCGTTGTGTAGAGGTTAGCATGTCCGGCTCTCTCAACATCCCTTGAACATGGTCTAAGGCCGTTTTAATCCAAGAGGATGCCACTTCATTTCCAAATTCCACCTGAGCAATTTGCGAAGCAAAAACCTTTTCCTTATCGGAGTGGGTTAAAACAAGCCCTACCCAAATCACTACCAATAGAATAACCAGCGCAACGGGAATATAGAGTAGAGCAAATTTTTTCATGGTTTACTCCTTAGGGGGTGACGTCATCGGTTTTAATACGTTATACGACAACCCCTCAGTGGTTTTCGTTCATAACTATTAACCTACCAGTTTTTCTAAAAATGCAATAAGACAACTATCACTCGGGCGAATTCGATGGCTGTCCATCAGCATGAGTCTGCAATTTGTCAAACCATGCTTTCCACTTTGGTACCGCGTGGGCAAACGCTCCTCGGTGATTGAGTTTTTCGCCGATGGAAATAGCCACCACTTTATCATTGCCGAGAGACTGCTGATAATTCTCTGCCAAACGAGCCTGTGCCGGACGAAGGATTTCGTCATTCTCGCTGTAATACATGTGTATCGGCGTTCGGAAGACCCAGCGATAAGGTGTCACTTGCCGCAATAAGCGTCCGAAAGCAGATTCCGCGAAAAAAGTTGGATCGTAATATTCCTCACGCACGAGTCCGGCGATGCCGTCTGGCAGATCTTTAGATGTCACGTCCTTCCGCAAATAAATACGACGAGCAAGATCATAGGCCTCCGGTTTGATGAAACTTTGAGCGAGACCGGGTATGTTGAAGTACTGTTCGTAGGAAAAGGGGAGAAGGATAAAAAGAATGCTTCGCCACGAGGCATCCACTTTACGTGGAAAGGTCAAGAATCCGCTGATAAATGCAAACGGATCAGAAGGCCCCGCTACGGTAGCTGCTGCTGTGACAGACATGCGTTCCTGCTCCAGCCGTTGTAAAAACGCTTGCGTCACAAACCCTCCTTGCGACCACCCTGAAAGGAAAAGAGTTGTGGGGATAATGTTTTCTTTTGCCAGCAATTGCTGAGCCGCAGATAAAAAATCCATACAAGCCTGTTGCTGGCTGCGAATGACGACGTACCCTTCCTTGCCATCCGATTTCCCCAATCCGAAATAATCCGGTGCAATCACCACATATCCATGCCCTGCAAATTGCGCCACCATCAACCGCGCTTCGTAAGAGTTCTCCGGAAATGAAGGAACATCTTCTTTCCCAAAAACAGTACCATGCTGATAGGAAATCATCGGCAACTTTCGGGTGGCGACCACACCTTCCCGCTTAGAAGTGTCGGGAATTGCCACAAGGCCACTCGCCGTAATTCGGCGGTTGTCCTGCTCGGGAATAACTGAAGAATAAATGACACGATAAAGCGTGACGTTATTTGTCGGTAGAGAATATTCGGGAGCCCCCGGGTTAAACACGCCAGCTTCCGTCGTAAGGATTTCTTTTAGACGCGTGACATCGTAATGCCCGATCTTTTCCCACGAAATCTCACCAGCAAAACCCGTTGCTGTAAGCCAAAGGAGGGCGACAAAGAGAGGGAGACGTAGAGACATATGCTGCTTTCTATAAAGCCGCTCGCGCCACCTCAAGTTTGGCGCGTTTGACTTTCCAATCTTCGCCGCGCTTTTTGAAAGCTTCGATCACTTTTGCCGGTGCCCCTTGGACAAAAGAGGCATCTGCCAACTTCGCTTCCACCTTAGCGATCTCCGCGTCCACTTTGGCAATCTCCGCCTGCAAACGCGCCCGCTCCTCTTCGACATTAATTTCCAATTCTAGATAAACCGTCCCCAAGGGCGTGATTGTCTGTGGCATTTTGCGGGAGGCGGTGTTTGCATCCGCATCTATCACCTGCGTTGCCTTAGCCAGCGCACGAAAGACTCCCAAATCTATTCCATCAAAATCACTCGAACGCGCCAGATGAATCACGCACTCAACATGTGCGGGAATTTTAAATTCCGCTCGAAGCGCTCGCACCGCCCGCACGGAATCATAAACCGCTTGGACAGCACGAACGGCCTGCACCTTTTCCTCATCGAACATCATCGGTAGCGAGTTCTCTGCAGGCGGAGCCGTGAAAAGTATCATCGCTGCACGGCCGCTCCCTTCTGCATAACCCAAACGTTCCCAAAGCTCCTCCGTAATGTGCGGCATAAAAGGATGCAACAATCGCAGGTAGCCGCTAAGAATATGGTCCATCACCGCTCGTACGCCCTCGACAGCGGCACCACCTTCCGTCATCTCCGCCTTGCTTACCTCGACATACCAATCGCAATACGTATTCCAAAAAAATTCGTAAAGTACGGACGCCGCATCGTGAAAATGGAAAGCGTCCAATGCCTGACGATACGTCGAGTGCATCGTGTCGAAGGCCACAAGCGCAGCAAGGGAATACGATGAGAGCTTATGTTCGGAGAGTGGCTTTTTGACGGATGACACTCCCTGCATTTCACGAAAGCGCGCGGCGTTCCAAAGTTTGTTGGCAAAGTTTCGCCCCTCCTTAATTTGATTTTCATCAAAGCGCATATCCTGCCCGTGTGGTGCGATGCGCATGAGGCCGAACCGCAAGCCGTCCGCACCATACTTTGCCATGAGGTCAAGCGGATCGGGTGAATTGCCGAGGCTCTTGGACATTTTACGTCCCTTGAGATCGCGAATGATGCTGGTGAAAAAAACATTTCGAAATGGAATTTCTCCCGTGAATTCCAGCCCCGCCATAATCATCCGCGCCACCCAGAAAAAAATAATATCAGGCCCCGTGACGAGATCGTTGGTTGGATAAAACTTCGCTCGCGTCGCGTCGTCCATCGTGGCAAAGGGCCACAGCCACGAACTAAACCACGTGTCCAGAACGTCCTCATCTTGCCGCCAGTTTTCTGCATCCACAGGAGCTTCAAGGCCGACGTGCATCACGGAAGAATCATCCTTGCGATACCAAACGGGGATGCGGTGTCCCCACCACAATTGACGACTAATGCACCAGTCCTGAATGTTGGTCATCCAGTGTTCGTAAATTTTTGCCCAACGTTCGGGGACGAAGCGAATTTTTCCTGACGCCACCGCGTCGCGGGCGGCGGGTACTTGCGGATAACGCAAAAACCATTGTTCGCTAAGTCGAGGCTCAATCGGTACATCGGCACGTTCGCTAAAGCCGACATTATTTTCGTAATCTTCTTCACGTACGAGCAGCCCCATTTCCGCAAGTTTGGCTGCTGCAGCCGCACGCGCTGCAAAGCGTTCCATGCCCTCAAACTCTGGCCCTGCTAACGCATTGAGCGTTCCATCAGGATTCAAGACATCACGCACGTCGAGGCCATGGCGTTGACCAATTTCAAAGTCCGCTTTGTCATGCGCCGGAGTCACTTTGAGCACGCCCGTTCCGAAGGTCATGTCAATATGTGTGTCGGCGACGATGGGAATTTCGGCCCGTGGAAAAGGGCGTACGGCATGTTTTCCGATGAGGCGCTGATAACGCGGGTCCTCGGGATGCACGGCCACGGCGGTATCACCCATCAACGTTTCCGGTCGTGTCGTGGCAATTTCTAAAAACGTTCCGGGTTCCTCAGCCACTTCATACCGCATCACGAAAAGTTTTCCCTTCGTGGGTTTCATGATGACTTCCTCATCGCTCAATGCTGTCTGCGATGCGGGGCACCAGTTGACCATGCGTTTGCCACGGTAAATCAGCCCTTTTTCATACAGTCGCACAAACACGTCCTGCACCTGACGCGAATAATCAGCATCCATCGTGAAACGCTCTCGTTCCCAATCGCAGGAACACCCCA
>JAJTYZ010000032.1 GCA_021463515.1 Chthoniobacterales bacterium
AATATTACTTGCTACATATCGAGACACACTTATTGATTTACAACGACTTACGTGGATTTTAGGGGGAAGTTAGGTTAGTGGGTTGCTTCTTGTCGAAGACTGATGAGTTCCAGCACTTGGGTTTCTTTCAGGTTAAAGAGCCCAAGTCCGGTAAAGTAGCGGTTCGGCCAGCGTTGATGGTTAGCCCCTCGTCCACGCCCTCGGCCTTTCCTGCGTTTTCGCAATATGGATCGTAGCCTCATTCGTAGCCATTGGTCTATTCCTGCTAGCTCGCTGGGATGCGCGTGTTTAAAATATCCATACCACCCTTTGAGCGTTCGGTTCACGTTGCTCACGATGACTTCTATGCTCTTGCCATTGGTTCGCCGTGCTTGAGGTTTGATGGCCTCTCGCAACTTGCGCTGACTTTTAGGTCGCACGAGTCGCAAGATTTCTCCCCGTTGGATTCGTTTAAACCGATAACCCAAAAAGTCAAAATGACTCTTAAGTCAGATCGGCCCGAACTTGAAAACCTTCATCACTTCGTCACCCAGACGTCGGTGTTGATCTCGGCTTTGAGGGTGGTCTTAAATTTTTGAGCACAGAGAAAAACACCGATCATCCCGCCGCAATTAACTCCCGCAAAACAAAGGGCAAAATGCCGCCGTGGCGGTAGTATTCGACTTCAATGGGGGTGTCTATGCGCAGAATGACGGGAACTTCCTGCGTGGTGCCGTCGGCTTTGGTAATGCGGAGGGTTAGTTTTTGACGCGGTTTGATCGTGTCGGAAAGTCCAGTTACATCAAATGTCTCCGAGCCGTCGAGTCCGAGGGTTTTGGCACTGGTTCCGTCTTCAAATTGCAAGGGCAGCACCCCCATGCCTACGAGGTTGGAACGATGGATGCGTTCGTAGCTTTGGGCAACAACGGCTTTGACGCCTAACAACATCGTGCCCTTGGCAGCCCAGTCGCGGCTGGAACCGGTGCCGTATTCTTGGCCAGCGAGAATGACAAGTGGCGTTCCTTCGACTTTGTATTTTTCCGCAGCATCATAAATGTCCATTACTTTGCCCTCGTGGGCACGCTTGGCAAAATACTTTGTCACGCCACCTTCAACGCCGGGGACCATGAGGTTTTTAATACGAACGTTGGCGAAGGTTCCGCGTGTCATGACGCGGTCATTTCCGCGGCGTGAGCCGTAGCTATTGAAGTCGGGTTGTTCGACACCGTGTTCGAGAAGGTAACGACCGGCGGGTGATGCGGGCTTAATGGCACCTGCGGGAGAAATATGATCGGTCGTGACAGAGTCGCCAAAAATTCCCAAGGGACGCATTCCGACGATGTTGGTGATTTTTCCCGGATGCTTGGCGAAACCTTCAAAAAATGGCGGATGTTGAATGTAGGTGCTCTTGGCATCCCATCCGTAGAGCTGACCTGCCGATGAAGGAATTTCGTTCCATTTGGGATTTTGTCCGGCGAAGTCGCTATAAAGCTTACGGAAAATCTCCGGTTTAAGTGCCGAGCGCATGGCGGTGCTAATTTCTTCCAGCGTCGGCCAGAGATCCCGAAGATAGACATCGTTGCCCTCATTATCCTGCCCGAGTGGCTCGCTCGTAAGGTCAATATCCACGCGACCCGCAAGTGCGAAGGCGACAACCAGTGGCGGCGACATAAGAAAATTCGCTTTCACGTTTTGGTGAATGCGGGCTTCGAAGTTACGATTGCCAGAGAGGACAGACGCGGTGATGAGATCGTGTTCAGTCACGGCAGCCTCCACGGATTGTGGGAGCGGGCCCGAATTACCAATGCAGGTGGTGCAACCGTAACCCACGATTTGGAAGCCGAGCTGATCGAGGTATGGTTGAAGTCCCGTGGCGGAGAGGTAGTCCTGCACCACACGTGACCCGGGAGCGAGCGACGTTTTGACCGCCGGTGAAATCGTCAGTCCGCGTTCCACCGCTTTTTTTGCCAACAGTCCTGCGCCCAACATCACGCTGGGATTGCTGGTGTTGGTGCAGCTCGTGATGGCAGCAATCACGACACTGCCATGGTCGAGCGACGCCGCACCATTGCCTTTGCGCCCTGCCACATTATCCGGCGTGGGGCGGTCACCTTCCATCTCCTGAACCTGCTTGCGCTCGTCCGCAGGGATTTCAAAACGCTGACGCTCGACTGTAATATTGGCGGGAGCTTGACGTCCGGTAGCCGGCTTATTGTATCCGCCTTCGGCAACCGGCCTTTCTAACAGCGAGTTGAATGTATTTTTGAGGTCCGGCAAATTGATGCGATCTTGGGGACGTTTGGGGCCGGCCACGCCAGGGTGAACATCGGCTAAATTGAGTTCGACATCCGTGCTGTAATCAATCTCGCCTTTTTTAGGCATCCCGAACATTTTCTGGGCTTTGAAATAAGCTTCAAACGCGGCGCACTCTTCTTCGGTACGACCGGTGGCCCGCAAATAATTCACCGATTCCTCATCCACAGGAAAATATCCCATCGTCGCACCATATTCGGGTGCCATGTTGCCGATGGTCGCACGATCGGGCAGCGGCAAGGAGGCGGCTCCTTCGCCGTAGAACTCCACAAACTTTCCAACGACCTTCACTTTGCGCAGCAGCTCGGTGACATGCAGAGCGAGATCGGTGGCCGTGACGCCTTCTTGCAGGCGTCCGGTGACATGCACGCCGACAACTTCGGGCGTGAGGAAATAAACCGGTTGCCCCAACATTCCTGCTTCCGCTTCAATCCCCCCGACGCCCCAACCCACGACGCCGAGTCCGTTGATCATCGTCGTGTGCGAATCCGTCCCGACGAGACTGTCGGGATAATACAATGTGCCATCTTTGCGAGGCTTAGAAAGGACGCCCTTGGCGAGGTATTCGAGATTTACCTGATGGACAATGCCGATTCCCGGAGGAACGACGCCAAATGTCTTAAAAGCTTGCTGCCCCCATTTAAGAAATTGATAGCGTTCGCGGTTGCGCTTGAACTCCATATTGAGGTTCAACTGCATCGCCTCTTTGCTCCCGAAAAAATCCACCTGAACTGAGTGATCCACCACCAAATCCACAGGAACGAGCGGTTCAATTTTCGACGGATCCTTCCCTGCCGCCGCCATCGCATCACGCATTGCCGCCAAGTCCACGAGCAACGGAACGCCGGTAAAATCTTGGAGGACAATCCGCGCCACCACGAAAGGAATCTCCTCCGCCACGGGCTTTTTGGCATTCCACGCGGCGAGCGTTTTGACGTCCTGTTCCCGCACCTTGCGTCCATCACAATGCCGCAGCACCGATTCTAGCACCACGCGGAGACTGACAGGCAGGCGCGAGATGCGTCCGAGGCCGGCAGCTTCAAGCTGGGGCAAGGAATAAAATAAACCTTCGCGTCCATGGCCGAGATCAAACTTTTGCAGGGAATCAAATGTGTCGTTCATCTCCATGCAAGAAACCGCCCCTAGAGCCTTGCGGCAAGTCCAATTTTCCCAAGGCACATCGCTTGACCTTGCTTCCACTCCACGGCACCGTTCTTTTTTCATGCGCAAAACCAAGATTGTCTGCACCCTCGGCCCCGCCACCGAGTCACCCGAAACACTCTCCGCTCTCATTGCGACGGGGACGAATATTTTTCGTCTGAACATGAGCCATGCTTCGCATGATTGGGTGCGTGCAATCGTCCCGCGCATCCGTGAAGTCGCACGACAAACGTCCGCTAATATTGCCATCATGATGGATACCCAAGGTCCGGCGATCCGCACGGGAACGGTGGCTACGAGTCTTAATCTTAAACCCGGAGACATCATTGAGTTCACTGTGCGCGGTGCACGAAGTGAGGAGCAATATTCGGTAGATGTGAATTACGACGGGCTGGTGGATGACATTGCCGAGGGTGATGTCGTGCTTGTGGACAATGGAAACTTACACATGAAAGTTCTTGGAAAAGCAGAAAATCGCGTGCGTTGTGAGGTTCTTACAAAAGGCGTACTTGGCTCACGTCGCCACATCAATTTGCCCGGTGTGAAAGTCAATTTACCGCCGCTCACCGAAAAGGACATTCACGATATGAAACTCGGCGTGGAGCTAAACGTGGATTACTTTGCACTAAGTTTTTGCCGTGAGGCAGCGGATATTGAGGTCATGCGGAAAGAGCTTCGTCGGCTGGGAAGTGACACTCACATTATTGCCAAAATCGAAGACCAACATGCCGTCCAATATGTCAAAGACATCATTGCCGCCGCAGATGCGATCATGGTTGCGCGAGGTGACCTTGGGATTGAATGTCCGATGGAAGAACTCCCCATTATTCAACGCCGCATCGTAAAACTCTGCCTCAAAATCGGGACGCCCGTCATTGTGGCCACCCACATGCTGGAATCCATGATTATCAATCCCCTCCCCACACGTGCGGAAATCACCGATGTGGCCAATGCCGTTTTTGAGCAAGCCGACGCCATTATGCTCAGTGGAGAAACAAGTGTCGGGCGTTATCCCGTGGCGTGTGTCGAAGTTTTTGATCGTGTGGCGCGACGCATTGAACGTAGCGGTGGCGCGGACTTTGCCTCCGGTGTTCCCGCCGACGGCCCTCGAGAAAAAACAGCCGCAGCCGCCGTGAGTATTGCCAATGATTTTCCTCACTCAAAAATTGTCGTCTTCACCTTTCACGGGTACATGGCACGCTTTGTGGCCCACCTGCGCCCAAGACATGCGCCCATCCACGCTTTTACTCCCGATGAGCGCGTCTGCCGTCGTATGGCTCTGTGGTATGACGTGCAAGCGCACCGTATGAAATTTCACCCCGAGCCTGACAAAAATGTCTTTGCTGCCGAAGAAGCACTCCTGCTTAAAGGCCTCGCCACCTCCGGCGATCATCTCATTGTCGTCACCGACATCGTCGAAGGCGACAGACGTCATGCGTCGGTGCAATTACGAGTGATTCCGTAAGGGTCACTAGATAGCCCTTAAGCAAACGATCGTGCCCCTTGGCTTTTTTTGACGGGTGACGCTCTCGGAACTTTACGCTTGGGGTTTAGGCCGGGCGTGGTGTTGCTGCTGATGATGATGCGGGTGGTTCCTCGCATTTTGTGAGGGCACGGCGCATTTTTAGTAGTGCCATGTTTTGCAACTGACGAATACGCTCTCGCGTCACGCCGAACTTGCGCCCGACTTCCTCCAGCGTCCGCTCGCGTCCGCCGCCAAGTCCGAAACGAAAAGCCAAAATCCGACGCTCGCGTTTATCCAACTTTTCCAGCAGTCCGCCCACTTCTTCACGCAGGTCTTTATCACGCAGAACTTCAAAGGGATGCTCGGCGCGGTCATCTTTCACGAGGTCACCGAAGGGCGTTTCATCCTCGGAATTAATCTGCGCATCGAGCGACGCCGGACGTATGCCCACGCTTTTCAAATGCGTCACTTTCGCTACCGAGAGACCCAGCTCTTCTGCCAACTCCTCATCGGTAGGCTCGCGGCCAAGTTCCTCGGTCATGTGCGCGGCAACGCGGCGAATTTTACTAATTTTATCCACGAGGTGAACGGGCAGGCGGATTGTTTTGCTTTGATTGGCGAGGGCACGCTTGATGGCTTGCTTAATCCACCATGCGGCATAGGTGCTGAGCTTGCCGCCTTTTTGAGGGTCAAAGCGCTCCACTGCTTTCATAAGGCCAATGTTACCTTCAGAAATTAAATCCGGCAGCGGCAGACCATAGTTGTTGAAATCGTTGGCAATTTTGACCACGAGGCGCAGGTTGGCTTCGATCATTTTTTGACGTGCCATTTTATTGCCGCGCTTAATTTGGCCCGCCAACTTGACCTCCTCCGCCGCCGTCAAAAGCGGCACTTGGCCGATTTCGCGGAGATACAGCCCCATGTTGGTTTCCGGAGAGTTCATAGAGGTATTTTTCAATGTGATTTCTTTGCTAGTGTTCGACAAACAACTCGAACAAGCGTTCAAAATGATGAGCTAAAGCATCTGCACTTTTCGTTCAAGAAAAGCTAGGCGTCACCAAAAAAATCGGATTGTAAAGTCAGGGGTGTTTCCGGTGCCGCTTGAATTAAATCGGGACCATCATTTCGCACATTTCCAACCGCACGATTCACCGGCCACGAGGCAAGCGTCCCACAGGGAGCAGGCACGAGAAATTCTGACTTCTCTTGGTCTGTGAGTGGCGCGGAGCTCAGCCATCTTGGCCACTGCTCACGCGGAAGGATGAGAGGCATACGGTCATGCACGGCACCTGTGTCACCATTGGCTGCAGTCGTAATGATGCACGCACTTAATCCCGCATCATCCCCCTCCTCATAGATTCCACCCAGCGCGAGAGGGGCATCATCGGCTCGGGTAAAATAGAATGGCTGCTTATCGGGTTTACGCCATTCGTAATATCCACGGGCAGGAATAAGACATCGTCGCGTCTTAAAAGCGGAACGAAAACTTGGGCGCGTACTCACCGTTTCCGCACGAGCATTGTAGAGAAGTTTGCTTGATTCGGGAGGTGCCCACGAGGGTTTAAAGTTCCAAACAGCCTCGGCAACTTCCCTCTCGCCTCGCACATCATTTCGAATCATCGCGACATGGGAAGTCGGCGCGACATTATATCCTCCGAGCTGCCGATACTTCACTTTTTCCGATTCCGTAACGTCAAAGGAAGAAAACTCAATCCCACGGGTATTCATGCGTCCACACATAACAGCCCTCCTCTCTAGTTGCAGAGTGTTGCTTAAGCTTTGGCGATAGGAAGTTCATGAACATGGGTCGTCCAGCGGTGGCTTTTGTATTCCGCCCGCAATTGCCAACTTTCATCATAGCCCATCGAGCCCCAGCGAACAGCACCATGGAGGCTATCCACGGCAGCTTGCAGGCGATTTCGCGTTTCCCAATTTTTCTTAGGCTCCAATAAATCGAGCTGCGTGCGTTGACTTAAATCCTGAAGAACAACGCCAACTTTCTTAAATTGGAACCCGGGTTTCCAAATTTTGCGCAGTAATTCAAGAGCCACCGCTATCAATGCAGGCGCATAGTTTGTGGCTTCGTGGATGACGGTGATCATGGAAGGATTGTACTGAGGTTGATCGGGGCGGTGGCAATTGGTGAGGAGAAAGACTTGCACGGCGGCACAAACCAAACCTTGTTCGCGCAATTTTTCACTCACACGATTGGTGTAAGATGCGAGGGGAATTTCAATATCTTCAAGATGTGTGAGAGGGCGACCAAAAGATTTTGCGGAGACAAATTGTTTTTGAAGCGGCGGGATTTCCTGCAAGGACAGACAGGAAATTCCCTGTAATTCATAAAGCATACGAAGTCCCACGACGCCCATGGACTTTTGGACATCTCTTGGATTCATTAAGGAAAAATCCCGTGCGGTGATAATTTTTTTCGCAAGCAAACGAGCTTCGTGCTGAGGGCCAATGCCCCAGAGCTTACCCACAGGAAGTTTGTCGAGCCACTCCTCACGATTTTCCGGCGTGATGTGCAAGACGCCCACATCGCGACGATGGTGCTTGGCGAGGCGATTGGCGGCTTTCGCTAAACATTTCGTTTGTCCAATACCAATGGAAATCGGAAGCCCCGTCCACTGCTTGACCTTGGCCCTGATCCTATAGCAATGCGCGTCGGGCTGTGAGATTCCGCGCAAATTTAAGAACATCTCGTCAATGGAATAGACCTCACACGATGGCACCTCCGACGCGAGTACTTGGTGCATACGTTGACTCATGTCGCCATAGAGCGTGTAGTTTGAAGAAAAAACTTTCACGCCATGCCGCTGTATCAACGCACGCATCTTAAATGCCACGCTCCCCATTTTAATCCCGAGAGCCTTTGCTTCCTCGCTCCGCGCCACGATACAGCCGTCATTGTTGCTCAATACAACCACGGGAACGCCTTCCAGCCTCGGTTGAAAAACTCGCTCGCAAGAAGCGAAAAAATTATTCCCATCCGCCAGCGCAATCATGGCTTATCGCAGCGTGTGAATAACGTGTTTCACGACGCCCCAAATTTTATTTTCTGAGCAGTCCGAAACCTCCATGGGCGGGAATGAGGCGTTGGCAGATTCGAGAAAGCAGCGCCCGCCACGATACACGAGTCGCTTTAGACAAAACTCATCATCCACCACAGCCACAACAATGCGGCCATGGGAGGGCGGGAGTGCTCGGTCCACGATGGCAATATCGCCATCCAAAATCCCCGCATCCTTCATCGAGTGACCTTCGACCTTAATTAAAAAGGTGGCCGCAGGATGCTCAATGAGCATGTCCTGCAATGACAAAGAGCCTTCCAAATAATCGTCCGCAGGACTCGGAAATCCGGCGCGAACTCCGCCGTCAAAAAAAGGAATTTCCTCGGAGGAGAGGAGATCTTCAGCGGGGCCAAGGACGGTGACGCGCATTTCCTTCATTTACAAGCGAGGCGAGAAAAAAGCGAGACTCCTTGTTTCCATTGGTATCGGCCTCCATTCTCGCATAACAAGATAAGTGACATGCTCACCAAGGTTTTTTCTGCGGCACTTTACGGGGCGGATGCCATTGAAGTGGAAATCGAGGTCAACGAAGGCAGCGGCGATCCCAAAGTTGTTCTCGTCGGACTCCCGGACGCCGCCGTCAAAGAAAGCAAAGACCGCGTCACCACCGCCATTGCCAACAGCGGCTACCGCTGGCCACGCGGGCGAACCACGATCAATCTCGCGCCGGCGGACATTAAAAAAGAAGGGCCAAGTTTTGATCTTCCGATTGCCTTGGGAATGCTCTCAATCGTTCACGGGCGCGATCTTCCACGGTTGGCGGATTGCTGCATCACGGGAGAGCTCGCCCTCACCGGTGCCATTCGTCCGGTCAAGGGCGTTCTGCCCATGGCGCTCGAAGCGCGTCGCCAAGGAAAGCCCGTTTTCATCGTGCCCGAGGAAAACGCACCCGAGGCTTCCGTCGTGCAAGGACTCTCGGTGCATGGCGTAAAAAACTTGCGCGAATGTTTTGAGTTCCTCGATGGACAACGTCAAATCCCCGCCACCATTTCCGATCTCGATGCCGTATTTCACCGCAACCAGAACTCGGACATAGATTTTGCCGATGTGAAGGGGCAGGCCGGTGTGAAGCGTGCTTTTGAAGTTGCTGCTGCGGGCGGACACAATTTGCTCGTTCTTGGTGCTCCGGGTGCTGGTAAAAGTATGTTGGCAAAGCGCATTCCCACGATCATGCCGCCGATGACTTTGGAGGAAGCTATTGAAACGACGAAGATTCATAGCGTTTGCGGCTTACTCTCGGGAAAACACAACTTTGTCGCCGTGCGTCCGTTTCGCTCCCCGCATCATACCATCTCCGATGCGGGACTTCTCGGCGGCTCTACCAATCCGACGCCAGGGGAAGTCAGCCTCTCCCATCACGGCGTCCTTTTTCTCGACGAACTTCCCGAATTTAAACGCTCCACGCTCGAAGTGTTGCGTCAACCTCTCGAAGATGGTTGCGTCACCATTTCACGGGCAGCCGGAAGCCTGACTTTTCCGGCGGATATCATGTTGGTGGCTGCGATGAATCCGTGCCCGTGCGGATTTTTTGGGCATCCAAAGCGTGATTGTCATTGCACGCAGACGCAAATTGAGCGTTACCGTCAGCGCATTTCCGGCCCGCTTCTCGACCGCATTGATATCCATATCGAAGCACCGCCGGTGGAATACGATCAGCTTACCTCTACAGCACCTGCAGAATCATCAGCGGCGGTGCGTGCGCGGGTGGAGCGTGTTCGCGCTATCCAAGCCGCACGCTTTCAGGGCTCTCTCTCCCCCGCCCTCAACGCCCGTATGCAGCCACGGCACATGCGGAAATTTTGCGTCATTTCGGACACCTGCCATAGCTTACTAAAACACGCGATGGAAGACCTGCATTTGAGTGCGCGGGCTCACGATCGCATTTTGAAAGTTGCCCGCACCATTGCGGACCTTGCGGAGTCCGAAAACATCACCGAAGACCACCTCCTCGAAGCTCTCCAATACCGCAGTCTTGATCGTTCGCTCTGGATGTAGAAACAATGCCGAAAGGTTGCGTTTTCCATTTTTATTGAGCCTCTCTTTAGGCGTCAAAAATTCCCCCATTTTTCCGCAGCGCAAGCTTCCCATCGCGTCAAAAGCATTTAGTATGCGAGGCGATTGCTTTCTTGGCATCCATCTGTCTTCTTTACGAAAAATCTATGGTCGCCCTTCGGCTCCAGAAAAACGTGCCGCCGTCCCTCTCCGGCTTTCAACGCCTTTTGCCCGTACAACACCTCACCCTACCACATCACGATGTTCTCGATTAAAAAGCTCTTTGGAAAAGACGAAAAATTTTACGATTTATTGGAAGCGAGTGCGGAAGAAACTTGCACGAGTACCAAACTGCTTTCGAGCTATCTACAAACCTGCCGCTCCACCGATTCTTCCACGCACCACGAGGAAATAATTGAAACTCGTCGCAAGGATAAGGACATCAATCGGCAGATCAACGAGGCACTTTGTAAGACATTCGTCACGCCTATTGAACGTGAGGATATTGACGCTCTTGCTCACGCGCTTTACCGCATTCCTAAAACTGTCCAAAAGCTCGTGCAACGGCTTTCCATCTACTCGGGTCGCCTCCCCGTTGCCGGATTTCAAAGCCAGGCGGAGCTTCTCGAAAAAGCCGGAGAAACCGTGGTCTCCATGGTGAAACAACTGCGCCGAGGAACACGCCTCGTGATTGTGCGTGAAAAAAATGAATACCTGCAACAAATCGAAGGTGATGCCGATAAACTCATGCTCGATTTGCTGCGCGATATTTATGACGGCCCGTATGACGCCAAGGAAACCATGATTTTGCAGGAGCTATTCGAGCTGACAGAAAAAGCCGTGGATCGTTGCCGCGACGCCGGCTCTATCGTGTTTCAAATTATTCTCAAATACTCCTAAATAACTCACGGTTACCACGGAGCCCTATCATCCTTGTGTCTATCTACCCATTGAAAAAACTCAAGGGGCACAGGCGTCTCGCCTGTGATCCACAAACAATCACAGGCGAGACGCCTGTGCCCCCTGGCCAGTCAAATTTCTCGGATGTCCCCCAGTTACTTCACCTCGGAAGATTATGACCCTATTTATCATCGTCCTCATTGCAGCGATTGTCTTTGAGTACATCAACGGTTTCCACGATGCGGCCAATGCCATTGCGACGGTCATTTCGACCAAGGTACTCACGCCACGCAAAGCCATTTTCATGGCGGCATTTTTTAACCTATTTGGTGCTCTCATGGGCACGGCGGTGGCAACCACAATTGGCAAAGGACTTGTGGATGCGGAAGCCGTCAATATGGTCACAGTCTTTGGTGCACTTTTCTCCGCAATTGTCTGGGGATTATTCACGTGGTGGCTCGGGCTCCCCTCGTCCTCCAGTCATGCCCTTGTCGGCGGACTCTGTGGTGCTGCGGTGGCAACGGCAGGCGGCAATTTTGGCGTGTTGCATTGGATCGAAACCATCAATGGAAAAGCTTCCGGCCTTCTTCCCAAAATCGTTTTGCCCATGTTTGCCTCGCCACTCCTGGGTTTCTTTGGAGCTGCGACGCTCATGCTGATCCTTTATATTTTTCTCAAACGCTGCACACCTTACTTCGTCAATAAGTACTTCGGGAAACTCCAGCTTCTCAGCGCAAGTTGGATGGGATTTTCACACGGGTCTAATGATGCGCAAAAGACCATGGGCATTATTGCGCTGGCTTTATTCACCGGCACACGCTCCGGCGCATTTGATGATCTTCCACAATGGCTCTCCTTCCTGCACACACCGGAATTTGTCGTCCATCGCTGGGTGATGATTTCCTGTGCTCTCATCATGGCCGCAGGGACAGCAGGCGGCGGATTGCGCATCATTAAAACCATGGGTCACAAAATGGTAAAACTTCAACCGGTTCACGGTTTTGCCGCCGAGACCACCGCTGCCGCCATCATCGGTGCCGCCTCACACATCGGCATCCCCCTCTCCACCACGCACGTCATTTCTGCCTCCATCATGGGCGTCGGTGCTACAAAACGCCTCAGTGCCGTGAAATGGGGCATCGTCTCCCGCATTGTCTGGGCATGGGTGCTGACCCTGCCTATCACCGGATTACTCGGCTACCTTGTGTGCCTCGGCATCCACGCGTTGGGGTATTGATTTCCCATTTTCTTCGGGTGCCGGAATACTTCCGCTCACAGAAATGGACGGTGCATCCGGCTTCTTTTGCATCGGTGATTTTTGGAGCGTTGGTTCATCCATCGCCAGCAATTCGCTCACAGTCGCAAAAGAAAATCCCTTGGCTTTGAGTTGGGCAATGGTAGCGGGGATGGCGGCAATGGTGCCGGGATGAATGTCATGCGCGAGTAAAATAGCACCCGGATGCGCTCCGCTCACCAACCGCCGTGTAATGGCATCCGAGCCCGGGCGTCTCCAATCCAGCGGGTCCACATCCCAGAGAATGACATCAAGTTGGTAGTCTTCCAACAAAGCCTTTGTCACACGGTGATTCAAGGCCCCATAGGGCGGACGCATCATGGTCACGCGCTGGCCCGTTGTTCTTTCAATGATGTCCGTCGTATCGCGAATTTCATGTTCAAAACGGCCCGCACTTACTTTAGTCAAACTCGGATGACTCCACGAATGACTCGCGATCTCGTGCCCTTCGGCAACGATACGCCGTGCAATATCGGGGTAAGCACTCACATTACTTCCCAAGACAAAAAAAGTCGCCCGCACATGAGCGTCGCGAAGAATATCGAGAAGTTTGGGCGTGAGAACGCCGTGAGGGCCGTCGTCAAATGTAAGTGCCACGACCGGACGACTTGTGCGCGAAGTATTATAGACAGCCTTGGGTCTCGATTTTTTATCGGAAGAAAATGTCAGTGACTCCGCTTTGCTAGGTGTGCGCCAAAGCTCCGCCGCATTGGTCATCTGGAGGTTCCAACCTGTGTCCTCTGCCGCTAACGTCGAATGTCCGCACCACAACATCGCGATACCGAGTAAGAGAAAAAACATTTTGGAAAGCGCATTTAACATCACGAAATACAGATTATTTTTAGAAAAGTGAAAATCCCCAATGTGTTGCCAAAGCGAGTCCCAAAGCCCACGGAACCGCTCCTAAAGAAATCGCGATCGCGAGACGTACAGGATGTTCACCGAGGGCAAGCCCCATTAAGGCGGCAACCTTCGGGCCAATCGTCACGGGAGAAATAATTCCCAATCCAAAAAGCCCTGTTTTATCCCAGCAACGCCAAAAGAGTTTGTTTTGGGAGCGATTGAGTTCGACGTTAATCTTTCGAGAAACCAATTCGCGTGCCCAGCATCCCAAGACCGTGACAATAAAACCTGCCGCCGAATATCCGGCCCACGCTAAAAAGGCCGCCGTGGGCCACGATAAGCCCAACGCCATTCCCGCTGTTGGAGCGGAAATAAAATAAATCACGCCCAATCCCACCGTGCTAAAAACTGTCGTGACGATGGTCATAATGCCTTTATATACCCAAAACCATGGACGGCAAAAAACCCGCATTTACAGCGTGAATGTCGAAGCATGGCTCAGGATTCATTTTCTGTCTTGGCCTCCATCCAGCGCCCATGTTCTTTGATCAGCTCGACTAAGCGAGCCACAGCTTCTACTTCGGGGATATTAAACTTCACGGCTTTTTTCCCGACATAGAGATTCACCTTACCCGGAGCACCACCGACATAACCAAAGTCCGCGTCAGCCATTTCACCGGGGCCATTCACAATGCAACCCATGATGCCAATTTTGAGACCTTTCAAATGACTCGTCGCCGCTTTAATGCGAGCCGTGGTTTCCTGAAGATTAAAAAGCGTGCGCCCACAACTTGGACACGCCACGTAGTCCGTCTTGAAAATCCGTGCCCCGACACCTTGCAAAATATTGTAAGCCAGTCGGAGTGTCTGCCCTGGTGCATCTTCCGTACGCAGGAGAACAGCATCTCCAATTCCATCACACAGCAATGACCCAAGCCTCGCCGCCGCCGCCAACAATGTTCGTACAAAAGAGGCTTCTGGATCGGGCTCCGGATGGAGCGTGTCCTTAAGCAAAATCGGATGACGCGCTTCAATTGTTGCAGCCAATAAACGAAACGCGGCAATCACGGGAAGCTCGACTCCATCACGCACCGAGACAAGACATGCCTCCTTGCGTGCATGGAGGCGTTGCACTTCCTCTGCGTTCCGTGGATCGAGTTCCACAAGCGGCAAATCTTCATAGACCAACTCCGGCTGATAATCCCCCAAGCCCGCCAATTTATGAGCCACGGCATCATAATGACGTCGCGTTACCACAACACGGGGAACTTCATCCTCTCCCAGCGCGACATCCCCAAGCATCATTTTTTCACTCATTCGACGCGTGTAGGTAAATGGATCAAAGGAAAGCCTCTCCTCCCCCACCCATCCCTCGCACGGCCCGTCAAAAATTTTCACCAATTCCTGCGCTACGGGAATTTCGTAAACACTATCTTCCGTAAGGCTCACGCGAATGGTGTCACCAATGCCATCGGCCAAGAGAGACCCGATTCCCACCGCGCTTTTAATGCGTCCATCTTCACCATCACCCGCTTCTGTCACACCTAAATGAATCGGATAATTCCAATCCTCCCCCTCGGCGGCCAAACGCGCCACCAACAGGCGATAGGCTTCGATCATCACCTTGGGATTCGAGGCCTTCATCGAAAAAACAAAATCGTGATAATCCCATTCCCGCGCAAGGCGTGCAAATTCCAGCGCACTTTCCACCATCCCCAGCGGCGTATCGCCAAAGCGATTCATAATGCGATCGCTAAGCGAACCATGATTGGTTCCAATGCGCATCGCCACATCATGCGTCTGACAAAACTTTACTAAGGGTGCAAATTTTTCTCGCAGGCGATCTATTTCCGCCGCATATTCAGCATCGGTGTATTCGCGGACGGCAAATTTTTTCGAGTCGGCAAAATTTCCCGGATTAATCCGCACTTTCTCCACCCAGCGTGCTGCTTCGAGAGCAGCATCAGGCTTAAAATGAATATCCGCGACAAGCGGTACGGAACATCCACGAGAACGCAAACCGTCACGAATCGCCTCCAAATTTCGAGCATCCTTCACCGTAGGTGCCGTGATACGCACAATTTCACAACCCACCTCTGCCAACGCCAATGTATCCCGCACGCAGGCATCCGTATCCATCGTGTCGCATGTGAGCATGGACTGCACACGCACGGGATGTCCTGCACCGATGCCTACCGTGCCAACGAACATCTCACGCGTACGCCGACGTTGCGGATAAAATGGGAGCGGCAATTCGTTTTTCATCGCACGCGTTCGTCAAAAAAGACGTTCACGTTATTCCTCTCCCGAAGCCCCGTGTGCGTGAGCAGGTGTCCCCGAAGGTGGCGCAAATTTTAATTCCGTAGGTGTGTCTCCCTTTCCTCGTCGCCACGGTAGATCCTGCACATCATAAAATGTGATGTAGAGCATGTAGCCAATAAGCAAGAGGGCAAATCCGGTCTGAATTATGCCAAGGAATCCGGCATTCATCGGGCGCCCGCGAATCGCTTCGATAATGGCAAGCATGATGTGCCCGCCATCAAGCACGGGGATGGGCAGCAAATTGAGTAAGGCGAGATTTACATTAAGCACCACGCTAAACCACAGAGCTAAACGCCAGCCATCGGGAGCCTCAAAGAGCATGTAATAAATCCGCAAAATCCCCACCGGCCCGCTGAGATGTTCCGCTTTAATATCACTGCGCGGAGAAAACACCGCCGAGAGAGTGTCCACCATCGTACGCACACTCCCAACTACCAACGACCACGGATTCGGATGCTCCAAAACCGTGGCACCGCGATCATCCCACAGAATCCCTACACGTGCCTGTGTATCACCTTCGGGAACACGCGGGGTTACGGAAAGCGAAAGAGTTTCTGTCCCTCGCTGAATGGTCAATTGTAGGGGTGTTCCCTCTTGACTGTTCTTGAGGTGTTCGGACAATGCAATAAGGCTCAGCAACGGTTTTCCATCTGCAGCCACAATCAAATCACGCGGGCGAATCCCCGCTTCTGCCGCTGGGCTCTGCGGATAAACACGTGCAACCATGGGCGTTTGTGCAGGCAATATGCCGATGGTTCGCAATTTTTTTCGCCCCCATCCTTCCCGCTCCGGCAATGTCGGCTCAACCTCAACCGTCCGAATTTCTCCCGCCCGCTCAAACTTAATCGGAATCACCGGCTCTTCGCTGCGCACGATATTCCATGTCACACTCTCACCCATATTTCCCATGCCGGTGAAACGCGTGACTGGCTGATTATTCACTTCGAGAATTTTATCACCGACCTCGAGGCCGGCCTTAGCCGCCGGGCCATCGGCAAGCACATAGCCAATCACCGTCGTGCGTTCCATATCACTCACGGGACGCCCCACCCACCACACCATCACCGCGCAGAAAAAAGCCAGCGTCATACTTGCCGCAGGACCTGCAAGCGCGACGATAATTTTATCCAATGCGGTTACCGGCGGCAGCTCTGCCTTATCAAGTTTGCTTTCCCCTTCGACCGCTTCCATCGGTGCCATCTGCGGCAGCGCCACAAAGCCACCTGCAGGAATGCTACCAAGGCTATACTCGACACCACCTATTGTTTTTTTCCAAAGCGGTTTGCCAAACCATATTCCGAACTTCTCTACAACCAAACCGCGCCATCGCGCCGCAAGAAAATGTCCCAGCTCGTGGGCAATAATAATCAGGTTAAAAAGCAGCAGAACTTCCAGAAGAATGCCTGCCATCCGCAAATAATCGGCCATAAGAATCGGTAACTGTAGCACAAGTTAGGCGACTTTCATCTCTCAAATCAAAAAAAGCGTCGTGCGATTTCGCACCCCCATTTTACACGGTGCATTTCTTGCAGAGACGCTTCGCATAATCAGCGAAATAATCGCGTGCGGTAATGAGATCAAATTCTCGCAGCAATTCCTGCTCGTGCAAACCGGCATCACGTGATTCGAGAAACCAAAGACAGTTACCCTGATCGAAAGTCATCCGAACGCGCTTTCCATATTTTTCCGTCACGGCGATCATCTTCTCCTGATTAAGCCCACCATAGAGAGAAAGCCGATCAAAGTTTAACGTGGCGGTATAAACCGGCGCGCCAAATCCAAAGCGCAGTGTTTCATGACGGTACCCTCCTTCGACAACTTCCAAGCCATCTATATCAATAATGCGGCTCCATGCCGGATACGAGAGTGCCACGCGGGCTGCGTGTATTTTGCAAAAGTTATTGAGCTGACTTCCCCCGGGCCACAGCGAGGCAACAATGCCAAGCTGAACATCATGAGATGCCCAGTGTTCAAGATTTTCGGGGAAACATGTGTCAAAACAAATAGCACCGCCCAAGCGTACGCCTTGCCAGTCGTAATAACTCGGCACCCCGATTTGCACCCCTTGATCAAGTTCCCCGGGTGTCGGAGAAACTTTGTCGTAACGCCACACGGCTTCACCCTCGGGAGAAATTAGAAAAAAGGAATTCCATAATCCCTTGGCGTCACGATGCAGCACGGGAATCACCAGCCAAATTTTTCGCTGCATTGCGGCTTCAATCAGCACGGAGGTCGCCCCGCACCAATCGTCAAAAGCCGAGCCTGCGATGGTGGGTGGATTGGGATGCGCATAGCCATCGCCATAATAATAATTCAGACACTCCGGCAACACGACCAACTCCGCCCCCTGCCTTGCGGCCACATGAACCCACCGCACCGCCTCCTCGAGTTTCGCCACAAGCGATGGGTAATCCGCACTGCTCAGCGCAATCACCGAAATCGTTCGAGGATTCATTCGCGCCTTCTACAAGCCACCTCATCGCACCTCAAGAGTTTTCCTATGCAAAATGAAAGAGCATTTTTACCCCTGCCAAAAAATAATTTTACGAAGTAAAGGATATCATTTGACAGCACCCGCTAGATGCGTGAAAAGCCATATGGTTCTCACACAAAAAACAACCACCCATCACCACTTCCAAAAATAAATGAGCAATAAAAAACACATTGTTGAATCCGTTCAAAAAGCACTCGACTCCTCGAAGGCTGATGCCGAACGCGCCGTGAATGCCGTTATCGAAAGCATCAAAACGCATATCAAAAAAAGCAAAACCCTACAGCTTGTCGGCTTCGGCACCTTTAAAGTCGTCCATCGCAAAGCGCGGAAAGGCATCAATCCGCAAACCAAAGCACCCATCAAAATCAAAGCTTCGAAATCGGTAAAATTTAACGTGAGCAAAGACCTAAAAGGGAAACTCTAAAAATTTCCCCCTCGCAAGGGAAACCCGTTCTGCCTGTTGGCGGAACGGGTTTCTTCATTTTTTGGTCGAGATGCGTACGGCATTGCGGTACCATCCTCTTCGATGAGCACACCCATTCGCGTAGCGGTCACCGGCGCAGCCGGCCAAATCGGTTATTCTATTCTTCCTCGAATCGCCAGCGGGCAAGTCTTTGGAGAAAATCAACCCGTCATTCTTCACCTCATCGAAATCGAGCCCGCCCTCCCCATCCTGCAAGGCGTCGCGATGGAGCTGCAAGATGGAGCTTTTCCGCTCCTAGAAAGCATCGAAATAACGAGCGATCTCGACAAGGGATTCAACGGCGTCAATTGGGCATTTCTCATCGGCAGTGTTCCTCGCAAAGCCGGTATGGAACGTAAGGATTTACTCGGTATCAATGGGAAAATCTTCATCGGGCAAGGCCGTGCTATTGAAAAAAATGCCGCCGCCGATATTCGCGTTCTTGTCGTCGGCAATCCGTGCAACACGAACTGTCTCATCGCCATGAATAACGCCCCCGATGTTCCTGCGGATCGCTGGTTTGCCATGACGCGCCTCGATGAAAATCGGGCAAAATCTCAGCTGGCACAAAAAGCCGGTGTGCCTTGGCGCGATGTCACCAACATGACGATTTGGGGAAATCACTCCAACACGCAATTCCCCGACTTTTTTAACGCTCGTATTGACGGAAAACTTGTGCCGGATGTCATCACCGACACCGCTTGGCTCGAAGGTGAATTTATTAAAACCGTACAAGAACGCGGTGCCGCCATCATCAAGGCCCGTGGCTCTTCATCGGCCTTTTCCGCCGCTCACGCCGCCATTGAAACCGTTCGCAGCCTGCGTGGAAATACTGCGGCGGGAGACTGGCATAGCGTCGCTCTTTGCTCCGATGGTTCCTATGGCATCGAGTCCGGCTTAATTTCCGGTTTCCCCGTGAGCAGCCGTGCTGACAAAGCCACCATCGTACCGGGAATTCCCGTGTGTGATTTCGCACGGGAGCGCATCAATCGCTCCGTCGCTGAACTCATCGAAGAACGTGCGATGGTTTCGGATTTGCTTCCGAAATAATGACCACGCTTCGCGTGTAGATTCGTGATTTTGGAAAGAAAACGCGTTCTACGTTTTCTTCGCGAAATTACGAAACCTTTGCTATGGCGCGAGAGCGTTTGGCTTTTTTACGCGGTTTCGATTTAACGGTCGTTTCCGCTTTATGAAATGTCAAAATGAACATCGGCGGAATCGAAGCGATGCAGTATTCCACTTCACACGCCACAAACATGCGGGCATGACCTTTAAGTTCCGGCGTGACTTGATAAACGACGAAAAGGCCATCCTCCGAAAGTCCCTCATGAACCGCATGGAGAATTTCCTTTTTCTTGCGCGGTGGGATGTAGCTAAAGGGAATACCGGAGATAACACAATCGGCCTGTGCAATGCCGTGCTTGTGAAGTTCATCTCGAAATAAGGCGGCATCCGATTCGCAGATAATCACGCGAGCATCATCCCGAAATTGTTTGCGCAAATGCTCGGCGAGATGCGGGTCTAATTCAAAAACGAAGAGGCGACCATCGGATGAGAGACGCTTGGCAATTTCACGGGTATAACACCCCTCACCTCCACCAAACTCCACAAAGGTCTGAATTTTACCAAAGTCCAAATGATCAAGAACGCGAGCCACAAGTTTCTTAGAGCTGGGCAGCACATAAGCAACTTGCATGGGACGAGCGAGAAAGCGGCGGAAGAGTATGGAACTCATGCGAGGTGTCATGCTAGGAGATTGCAGGATAAACTGGCAAGAATAAGCCGCGTCCCGCTTAATGTTGCGCAGCCATGAAAAAAGCGTCTGTCGGACTCATCGCTTGCACTGCCCTCGTCGTTGCCAACATGGTGGGCACCGGCATTTTTACAAGCCTAGGGCTTCAACTTGCAGAAATACCTTCGCATCCCGCCATTCTCCTGCTGTGGCTCTTAGGTGGACTCCTCGCCCTCTGCGGTGCCTTGTGTTATGCGGAGCTTTCGGCCGCTCTCCCACGTTCCGGCGGGGAATACAATTTCCTCGGTGCGATTTACCACCCGGCACTCGGCGTTATGGCCGGGCTTGTCTCCATCGTGGCCGGTTTTGCCGCACCCGTTGCTCTCGCGGCCATGGCATTTGGCTCCTACTTCCAAGGCGTTTTCCCCACCGTGCATCCACAGGCATCTTCCCTTGCCATTGTTGCCATTGTAACGCTGGTACATTTGCGCGACTTGCGTGTTAGCAGCATTTTTCAAATTACATTCACCACGCTCAAAATTGCCCTCGTCATTTTTCTCTCTCTTGCTCTTTTTCAAACACGCGGTGTTCCCCCTGCTCCGACACAAGCTTGGAGCACCTACGTACTCACGGCACCTTTCGCCGTGTCCCTCATGTACACCCTCTACGCCTATTCCGGATGGAATGCCGCCGCCTATATTCTTGGCGAAGTTCAAACGGCGAGTCGAATCGTTCCACGAGCGTTAATTGCCGGAACGCTGATCGTCACTGTGCTCTATCTTGCGCTTAATGCGGCATTTCTTCATGCCGCGCCCATGACGGCATTATCTGGGCATATCAATGTCGCGCAGATTGCCGCCGAGGCTGTGTTTGGGGCATCGGGAGGAAAAATTATCGCGGCGATTATTTCACTCGGTCTTATTTCGGCCATCAGTGCCATGGTCTGGGTTGGTCCACGCGTGACGATGGTTATGGGTGAAGATTACCCATCCGCCTTTGGATGGCTGAAAACTCGCAATAAAGCCGGCATTCCCATCGTCGCCGTTCTCGCGCAAAGTGCTTTGACCATCATTCTTCTCCTCACTTCCGTTTTTGAAAAAGTACTCATCTGGGCACAATTCGCGTTGCTACTCTGCAGTTTTCTTGCCGTCCTTGGCGTCATTGTCCTGCGCCGGACACAACCGTACCTTCCACGTCCCTTTCGCGTTCCATTTTATCCTCTTACACCGCTCTTATTCCTCGCCATTGGCGGATTTACGATGGTTTATACGGCCACGACGCGCCCTGTCGAATCTGTGGCAGGGCTACTCGTGTTCGCTGCAGGATTACTGGTTTACGTCATCGCGGTACGAGGCAAGAATGACCGTAAGCCATGAAGCGACTTTCCATTATCGCCGCAAGCATCCTGCTGTCCGTAATTTCTGCCTACGCGATTTCACCGACGGAACTTGGAGCATTTTTGGCCGGGCGTACGTTGCCGGAATCAAGTCCACTTGCTCCTCTACAAGCATCACCGGAATATCAAGAACACGCGCGGCAATATGCAGCCATGTGGTTTCGTTACGACGAACGCTATTTTGCACCAATGCGTGCATGGTCGGAGGCAGAGCTCACACCGCGCATCGGTACTGTTTCGCAGGTGACTTACCTTTTTGGAGGGCCAGATTTAATTAGTGCCCTCGGCCTTTTTCCTGCCGCAAGGCTCTATATTCTTGGTGGTTTAGAACCCGTAGGGAAACTTGACAATCCCCTTGATCTCACGCCCGAGCAACTGCACGCCAGTCTTGCAACATTACGCAAATCTACGGAGGTAATTCTCAGTTTCAGTCACTTCATCACGAAGGATATGAAAAACGATCTCGCGGCATCGTCATTTCAAGGCGTATTCCCCATCATGCTGGCATTTCTTTCATTCACCGACGCTCGCATTGATGCGGCAGAACGTTACACCCTTAGCAGCAATGGCACGCTTCAACCCGGAGAATCGGCATCCGGACAGCCTGCTTTGCGTCTCGTTTTTCGTTCACTGCCGGGAGCAGCACCCGCAGAGGTTTATTATTTTCAGGCTAATGTTGCAAACAGTGCCCTTAAATCCAATGCGGGACTTCTCGAATGGCTCGGGCGACGCGGGCCTACAACAGGCTATCTCAAGGCGGCTTCCTACCTGTTGCAGGAAGAAAGTTTCTCTCACATTCGAGATTTTCTACTCAGCCATAGCAATGCCATTGTGCAAGATGATTCAGGCATTGCTTTATCAGCATTTCGTTCACGCGGATGGCAGGTGATTTTTTTCGGAAACTACACGACGCCCTTAGATATTTTTACGAAATACGATCAGCCGGCCTTACGTTCCGCTTATTCTGCGGGAGCCGGATTCCCGTTGCCCTTTGGCTTTGGTTACCGCTGGCAAAAAGGGGAATCCACCCTTCTCCTCGCCGTCCCACCGGAGCAAGCACCTCGCGCCATTCCCGTGCCGCCTTCCACACGCCCTCAAGGCTGAGCAAATAGCCTTCGCAAAAATTCTGCATCGGAAAAGCCGCGACGTCCGCCCAAACGTATCACAATCAAATCCTGCGACGGCACTACGTAAACTCGTTGACCGGCTGTTCCAATCATGGCCACCAAGTCCGGCGGTGCCGCAAGGCTGAGGCATTTATTGCGCCAAAAATCGGCAGGGTGTGGGTGCCCCAAAACGGACTCCACCTCCACCTCACGCGCACCGGAACGAGTGCTTTGACGATTAAGCCAAAAGCCAAGGGCATACATCCGATTGGCCTCCGTCCCGTTGCTCAACAATGTTCGCACCTCACTCGACCATTTTTCCTTTTTGATACCGCCCCATGCTTCTCGCCCGGTAGGTAAAAGTTCTCGTGCATTTAAACGTGCGCCGGTAGAAAAAAATATGACCCCCTGATCATCCCGACGCCACCGTGCGAGCATAGACGAAGTTGCGCCGGGAACAAAACGCCTTATCCAATCCTCGACGGACTTTCCACGATGCTGGCGAATTTCTTCACCTAAAACCTCCCAATGGGAAGGCCCATAAACAAAGGTTCCGCGTGTTCCATTTTTTTTGAGGCCGCGTAGAACACGTTGCTTATCATGCAATCCCTCTCCATAAAATTCGTGTGCGGCAGTGGGTAATCCGGAAATCTGATTCATTAAATCAGCCACGGTTATCCCACGAAAAATGCCGCAAACTCGATGATCTAATGACATTCCCCCCTGCCGCCCATCTCGAAACACACCCATCGCCACAAGACTCTTCGTAATGCTGTAAACCCGAGGAGTTGCCGTGCGTGATCCGCGCTCATAAATAATATGCCCATCCTCCCAAACAAGGAGAGCGGCCTCGCGAAACTTTGCAGAATACGCGGCAGCTTGCGTTAAGTGGTTTGAATTGAGATCCGCTTGGGCGGCAGACATCCCCAAAAGCACTAAGGCGAAAAAGCACAAGGGACGCATCATCCTTCTCCCGCCCATCGCCGCCCGGCCAAAGCACGCGCCAATGTCAGTTCATCAGCATGTTCCAACCCTCCACCTGCAGGAACGCCCTGCGCCAAACGCGTGACACGCACAGCGCGAGACGCCAGCAATTGCGTCAAATAATTCGATGTGGCCTCTCCCTCCACATCGGTACTCAATGCAAGAATCACCTCGGAAAACACATGACGCTCTAATCGCGACGTTAATTGCTCCAAGCGCAAATCCTCCGGCCCAATATGCTCCAAAGGCGACAACCTTCCACCCAAGGCATGATAATGACCTCGAAATGCACCGGAGCGTTCTATCGGTAAAATATCCGTGGCTCTCTCCACAACACACAAGATGTTCTCGCGATCGTCATCCGCACAAAGATCACAAACTTCCGTCATGCTAAAAAATCCACATTCCGCACAATGCCGCACTTTTGCCCGAGCCTCTCCCAGAGCCTCCGCCAGAGCAGAAGATCGTTCGCCATCTTCCAACGCCCACAAGGCCATACGCTCGGCACTGCGTGGGCCCACGCCGGGGAGGCGACGCAGCTCCCGCACTAAAGCACGGAAAGGCTCGGGATAGTCCGCGCTTTTCACAAATCCTCATCATGGCGACGAGCGGCCGCACTGCGCAGTGCAAAGATGCGTGCGGCAGCGTCATCGCGTTCACGCGCCAGTGATGCAAAGCCGTTTTCAGCTTCTACCCAATGTCCGCGCCAAAAGGCGTCCCACGCACGATCCCAACGCGCCACATCGGCGGATACTTCCGGCGGTGCACCTTCTACGGGGCTGTTTATTTCGTGAAGAAGAATGCGTTCACCTTCAAAGTCCCACCATGCCATGCGGCGCGCCATCCATGCTCCAGCGAGCTCTTTAGCGAGAGAATCCTCGACCAAAAGTCGCGCCGCAGATCCACGAGCCGCTGACGCCATGCGTGTCGCCTTACGTGGCGAAACTCCGCCTACGGTCCAACGCTTGCCCGAAGGAAAATCGGCGGCACCACTCACACATTCTCCGCGTGTGATGGCCACACATCCTCCCGCTTTGCGCACCCAATTCCAAGCGGCTTGCACCAACGAGGACAATGCGACGGTCTGTCCCCAGCAACCAAAAACAAAACAAGCCCCACCCGCATCACAGCGTTCGAGATAACCACCTTGCTCTTGAAAATGACGCGCTGCTTCCTCAGCCACACCGGTCATTCCTCCCCACGTTGTCACCTCATCCCCACCCCCGGGCCACAGCACTTCAAGTACCGTAAGCGTTTCACGACGCGGCTCTTCATCCAAACGTTGCTCATCCACGCGCTCACGAAGAAAGGCAGGTGCGACACGTCCACCGACAAGAGATTGCCAACGAACACGACGAGAACCGGCGGGAGTGAGCGAAAAAATGAGTGCTGCCATTCCCGCAACTGCAGCGGCAGTAAGTGGCACGAGTGAGCTAGAATCATACCCATACAAACCAAACAGCCAAATCCCGCTCCCAAGTAGCCATAGCGTTGCGCCCCACACGAGCACCTTGAGTCCTCCTCGCGGAATATCCACCACACACCACGCCACCCAAAATGCCATCACCGACGCCAAAATGGCCTCCACACGCGGATTCACAACCGGCGGACGCCATCCTTGCCACGCAGGAAGGAGCGGCACCCAAAGCAAAGGCAGGGCAACAATGATACCAAGGAAACCGCACAAAAGGGCGGCTTTAAGATGCAGCGTCAGAGGACGATTCATGAGTTGTACGTTCACGATAGGCTTGCACAACCAATTCACTCAAGAACTTGTCAGGAGCTTCCACCGCAGCACGAGGCAAAATGAGTGGTGCCCCCTCGGGTGAACGTTGAACAAAGCGGAGGCCAAATTCGTAATCTTTGAAAAGCTCTGTACACAACTCCCGCATGGGGCGCTTTTCCGTCGTTGCTTTTTCCACCAGCAAATCAAGAGCCTCCGAAGAAAAGCGCAAAGCAACTCCATGACTTTGCTCAAAGCGCGTCAAAAATTCCGTCGCCGCACGTCGCAATACCTGCGCTTTTTCTCCAAGACCGCATTGTAAAAGCGTGGCAAGGCGAGCGGACGGGCGGTCTATCAAATCCGCATCCACTTTCAACGACGTAACACCGGAACCGGGCAGATCAAATTTGAAATCGCGCAAAAGCCGTTCACAAACTGTGAGAAGCCCGCGTGCTCCCGTTCCTTCCTCCGCCGCCATCGCCGCAATGCGATCCAAGGCGTCATCCTCAAACACTGCTTCAATACCATAGGCAAGAAATGATCTTTCGTATTGCCGCAAAATACTTCCTTCGGACTCCGCAAGAATCCGCCGTAAATCCCCCGCATCAAGCGCATCACACGCCACACGCACAGGAAGGCGTCCGATAAACTCGGCTTCCATACCGTATTCCACAAAATCCGCCGTCGTGACTTCATGCTGCCACGGTTTAAGGGCATCCCCCTCGGATGCCGCACCAAATCCAATTTGCGCATGACGGCGCCGCTTTTCGACGATGTCTTTGAGACGTGAAAATGCGCCGCTGACGATAAAAAGAATGCTACGCGTATTCACCGATTGACGTCCGGGTTTTCCTCCGCGCTGAACTTCCATCACCGCCTGCATCTGACCTGCTAAATCCATGGGATTGCGCAGGGAAACTTCGGTTTCTTCCATGAGTTTTAGAATGGCCGTTTGAACACCGCGTCCGCTGACATCACGTCCTATCGAACCACCTGCTGTGGCAATTTTGTCCACCTCATCAATGTAGATAATACCGTGTTCCGCCTTGGAAACATCGCCATCGGCCTTTTGCACAAGTTCGCGCACCAAATCCTCGACATCGCCTCCCACATAACCCGTTTCACTAAATTTCGTGGCGTCTGCTTTCACAAAGGGAACTCCGATGAGATCAGCGATGTGACGTATGAGATACGTTTTTCCGACACCCGTGGGGCCAATGACAATGATGTTCTGCTTTGCATATTCCAACGGTGTCGCCTCTCCGCGTTGCGTCCGCTCGTGCAGCAATTTGGCATGGTTGTAATGATCACACACCGCAATGGAGAGAACCTTTTTTGCATCGTCTTGCTGAATCACAAAACGATCCAAATGCGCCTTTATCTCCCGTGGTGTGAGGTGAAAATCGAAGGTGTCATCTTTTAATTTCGTCGGTAACTCGGGTTCGCCGACAGGCTCTGTTGCGGCACCGGATTGAGGAAATGCAGACTGAAAAAACGCTTGAAGGCGGCGTTGCATTTCTTCCGGATCGGGAAATTTAGAATCACTCATAGATTTATTTTAAGCACAACACGTCAAGTCGCAAACGGGCTACGAGGCAGACAGCAAGCGACGTGCAATTTTTTGATATGTCTCCCACGAGGCGACATTGCTTGGAATAGGGGCAGCTAAAAAATAATTAAAAAGCTCATTTGCTTCTTCCTTGTGGCCATGCGCCCAATCACTCACCCCCGCAAAAAATAGGAGCATCGCCGCAACATCTTCTTGGGGGTAGTTGTTAAGTGCCTCAAGATTGATGACACCCGTGCGCGATCCAAAATCTGCAGTATAAAGAAATGTATTGGCCAGCGCATGCTGCTCGCTGTCGTCGCTAAACAATCCCCGCTGTGTGATTTTTTTCATTTGTGCAATCCCCTCCTCGCGTTTTCCAGCCAACGTCAACGCAAGCGCATAATTCAACCGCGCCCATACGCCTTGCTCGGTGCGTGGAGATGTCTCCGCGACGGCTTTTTGGAGAAGCTCCTGCGCCTTGTCATATTTTCCCGCTTCTAATGCCCGCATTCCCGTAACAAATGGGTCGCTTGCCCAACTCGATTCCAAACTTTCCCGCAACGCCATGGCACTCTCCGTTTTGCTTTGGAGTACTAAATACGCCGCAACGCTAAGAATCACCAGCAACGCGGCGATGGAAATGAGCATGCCATAAAGTTTTGTCCGCTTTGTTTCAATCTTAACCACCTCGCGTTTTTTTTGAGTCGCCGGGCGTCCCGCGTGCTCCATCACTTTGGCTCGAGCAAATTCCAAATGTTCGATCAATTCGCCATAGGACGCGTAACGATCTGCAGGATTTTTTTCGAGCATCCGGTTGATAACAAAAGCCGTCTCGGACGCAACATCGGGAACAAAGGCTTCGAGGCTCACGGGCTGACTTTTAATCTGCTTAAGAGCCACCATACTTGCACTCTCTGCCTCGAACGGCGGACGCCCCGCAATGGCGTGAAAAAGCGTGCCACCGAGGCTGTAAATGTCACTGCGAAAATCCTCCGGTTCGTAATTGAGTCGCTCCGGCGCAATGTAGTAAGGCGTTCCCCAAATTTCCCCACGGGCTTCTGCTTCCTCCTCCAAAACCCGCGCCAAACCGAAATCCACAATCTTCGTGGTATGCGAATCCGCAAAGAGAATATTGCCGGGTTTTACATCACGATGAATCAGTCCCTTTTCTACAGCCGCCTCTAACCCTTGCGCGATTTGAATTCCAATTTCCAACACCTGCGCTTCAGGCACTCGCGTTTGAATGCTCATCAAATCATCCAAGGAGCCTTTTTCCACCAGCTCCATCGCCAAATAAAATTGTCCATTGGCCTCGCCGAAGGAATACACGCGAACAACATGGGGGTGATTCACCGAGGCGGTGATTCGCGCCTCTTGCTCGAGCTTGGCTTTCTCTTCTTCCTTGGCACTCATCTCACGGCGCAAAACTTTGAGTGCCACCATGCGTTCTAAAGAATGATCGTAAGCCTTAAACACCGAGCCCATCCCGCCTTCTCCAATAAGTTCCACCAGCTCAAAGTTGTTGAACATTTTCCGCGCCCGCATCCCCTGGCTGCAATGAGGACAAAAAATTTGCGCAAACGGCAATTCGCCGGAAACATCAATGGAACCACCACACGAAGGACATGTGTCTATAATCGTTGGTGAAGTTTGTTCCACGTCGACATCATAGCCAGCCGCAACGCCTTTCGGCAAACCTTGTGCGCCGTGCATGAAAAACTTAAAAGCAGCACCTCCATGTCATCATCGTCACCTTTGTCCGCTATCGCCGAAGCCTCCGCACCACGCCTTGATCGCTGGCTCGCGGAGTATTGGCCAGAGTTTAGCCGCGTGCGTTGGCAACGCGTCATTTCTGCCGGACTCATAAAGATCAATGGCATTCCCGCCCGTGCCTCCGACGCCATCAAGGTCGGCGATCGTATTACAGCCGTGCCCCCACCCCCCGCCGAAGCCGCCACCACAGCGAAGCCGCAGCCCATTCCACTGGCGATTATCTACGAAGATGACAGCCTGCTTTGCATCAATAAACCCCCCGGGCTTGTTGTTCATCCTGCCGTCGGCCATTGGGATGGCACGCTGGTTAATGCCATTTTACACCACTGTCATGAGCTTTCTCAAGGTGCTCATCCCTTGCGGCCGGGCATTGTTCATCGCCTCGATAAAGACACGAGCGGGTGCATTCTGGTGGCTAAGACGGCGGCCGCTCACCTTGCGCTTGCTCGCCAATTTTCCGAGCGCACCGCTCGTAAAACCTACCTCGCCATCGTACGTGGCAACCCTCGCGCCACGGCTGGAATTATCTCCGGTGCCCTCGCACGTCATCCCGTCCACCGGCAGCGTATGACGGTCACACAACGCGAGGGTGCTCGCGAAGCAGAAACATCATGGCGACTCCTCCGCAGCGAAGGACGCCTCTCCCTGCTCGAATGTCGGCCCAAAACCGGACGCACCCACCAAATTCGCGTTCATCTCAAACACCTCGGGCATCCTGTCGCCGGAGACCGCATCTATGGCGGAGGTGCGAATTTACCACGCCAATTACTTCACGCATGGAAAATCAGCGTCGCCCATCCCATCCATGGTAAACCCCTCGATTTCGAAGCACCGGTGCCCGATGATTTTCCGGAAACCTTGCGCCCACGTTAACTGTCGCCTCACCACCGCCCGGATTTTCCCTGCGTATTTTTTCTCGAAGCCAACATCTCGAGGCGCTGTTTCTCCTCGCGGCTAAGGCTGTCAATTCCTTCCTCCATCACGCGACGAAGTACATCATCCGTCGAAGGCATTGCCGTTGGTAAAGGCGGCGGCATTCCGGCACCGGAGCGTCTCCACAATTTGGTGAGTCCCGCTCCCGCCAAAGCTCCACCCAAATGTGCGAGATGACCAATGATGGGCATGATGTTTAATGCCGCACAAACGACGGAAAAAACAATAAGCCCACGTCCCAGTGTTTTGGCACGCATCCGCACAGGAAGAACGAAGAACAACAATGCCTGCAAAGGCACCTCGGGGTAGGACGTGGTGAACGCAAGTAAGATGCCGCATACCGCGCCAGATGCACCAATCAGCTCGGCGTTTAGGGGTGAAAATGCCGTCTGCAAAATCCCACCGGCAATGCCTGACACGAAATAAAGCAGAAGGAATTTCTTTCTACCAAGCGTAAACTCAACGATGGGGCCAATGAACCAAAGGCCGAGAACATTCATCGCCAAATGCAGCAAATTGGCGTGAAGAAACATGTGGGTTACTAATGTCCACCACAGGCCGGACTTCAACGCATACCCGCTCAATCCAAACCAACGAACCGAGGAGCCCATTCCCACAGCAGTCTCCAGTACAAACCCTACCACCATCGCTGCCGCCAAGCCTATCGTCACAGGCGAGCGGCGAAATTTTCTAAGTAAGTCTTCCATTAACTTCACCCTACACCAACTTCCCACCGCGAGCAGCTTCCGCTTCGGCTAAAATTCGCAGATAAGCCTTCACCGGCTCTTCCGCACGAGAAATCGGGCGTCCAATAACCAAATGCGTTGCTCCGGCAAGCACCACATCGGCGGGGGTCGCGACACGTTTTTGATCACCCAAGGCACTCCCTGCCGGACGCACCCCGGGGATGACAAAGAGCGATTCATCACCAAGCTCCTTGCGTAGCATGGGCAATTCTAACGCACTGGCCACAAAACCACGTACACCCACTTTATGCCCCAAGCGTGCAAGCCGCATGACTTGCTCACCAATGCTGCCATGAATACCGCAAACTTCTTGTCCTTCAATCGTCGAACTCGTCAGCACCGTCACGCCAAGAATCATCATTTCCTCTCCAGCCGCCTCCACCGCCGCTGCCGCCATTTCCGTTCCCCCGCAAAGATGAATCGTGCATAAGTCCACACCCAGCTCCCGAGCGGAAGCAACCGCAGATGCCACAGTATTGGGAATATCGTGCAATTTGAGATCGAGAAAAACTTTGGCTCCCCGCGCCTTTACCGCTTCTACCGCCGCAGCACCGGACGCCGTAAAAAGTTGGAGGCCGACTTTGTAAAAACGCGGGCGATTTTCCAAGCGGTCCATCAATCGCCGCGCGTCATTCAGCGAAGGCTCGTCCAAAGCCACAATGATTTCCGCAGGGTGCTTGCTTAATCGCGTAGGAAACATAGCCCTTCATGCAAATCACCACGCCAAGGAAAATCAATCTCAACTTGCTTGCTTGCTGGACAAGCACGCAACAGACGTTAATATCGCGGCATGATATTTCTGCTCACCAAAACCGTTATTGCAACCTCGGTCGGCCTCATCATTGCCTTGGCCCTTTGAGAACATTCCGCTATCTGCGGGATCCTCTGTTTCTTAGTTCCTGTCTGCTCTACGCGATTAATCGTTGGACACTCAAACCGTATGCCCCTCACGGATTTTTAGCATGGTGGTTCAACGATCTCCTTCTCATCCCCTGTGCCGTTCCAATCTGTTTGTGGATTGAGAAAAAGCTCGGTGCTCGCAAGCACAACAACCCGCCAACTCTCGGCGAAGTCACCTTTTACCTAATATTCTGGTCTATATTTTTTGAAGTTCTCACCCCTCACTTCATTGCCCGAGACACCGGCGACTGGCGCGACGCCCTCGCCTACACTCTCGGTGCCTTAGCCGCCTGGCTCTGGTGGAATCGTCCGCAAAAAAAGAAGTAACGATTCAGGCAGAAAGGGGGGTGCCGCTGGAGGTGTGGAAGCAGGCGTCCCAGAGGGTTCAAGCGACCTGAATAATTACGCATTTTGCCAATCGGCGACGACACGTACAGGCACGTTCAGAAACAGCCCAACCGCTTCTCACCCTCCACCCACAAACGGATTCGTCGCCTTTTCTCTGCCGACGGTGGTCGCGGGGCCGTGGCCGGGCCAGACTTCGACTACCTCGGGTAAAGTGAGGATTTTCTCGCGGATTCCTCGCCTCAGCAATTCTCCATCCCCGCCGGGCAAATCCCATCGCCCGATCCCGCCCGCAAAAAGCACATCTCCCCCAATAAGGATACCCGCCTTCATGTCGTAAAAACATAGACTCCCCGGACAATGCCCAGGAACCTCCAGCACATCAAATGTCCTTCCCAAAAAGTTCTGCCCCCTCCCTTCCGTCACCAATTCATCCGGCTCCACCGTTTCAATACGCATCGGAAATCCCATGCGCTCAAAAAAATCCTCCTCCGCAATCATCGGTTGCGTTTCAGGATGGCATAAAACGCGACATCCGTGACGCCGTTTAATAGCCGCCGCATCCGCCACATGATCCCAATGTCCATGCGTCAGAATCAGCAAGTCCACTTGATCCTCGGCGAAGTGAGCATCCGCCCCTTCCGGCGCATCAAAGAGAATGTTTCCCTCGGGTGCTTCGACGAGAAAACAGTTGGTTTCAAAAGGGCCGCCGGTAAAATTTTTGAACTTAAACATGATGACGTGGTCAAAGCTACGTGTCTCATTTTTCTTGCGCAATACGCGATTAAGGGCGACCTCTAACGTTTCGTGATTTCCTTGACTACTAAACTACTTCGCACGCTTCTTGTGCTGACCTTGCTTCCGGCGGTCTGCCAAAGCGCGACAACCACCGAAAACGATGCACCCAAAATGGGCGATGTGGCAACGACGGTTGCCCGTATGTTGGAAAGTGCCCACTACAGCCGCACACGCCTCGATGATGATGTCACTCCAGGCGTCACGCAGGCGCGACGTGCCCTAGAACGCTACCTCCAACTCCTCGATTACAATCATCTCTTTTTTACCCAAAGTGATATTGACGACATTCTCGCCAAGCACGGAGATAGCATCCAAAACGATATCATGCTCGGTAATCTTAAGCCTGTGTATGATATCTATGATCTTTTCCTGAATCGCGTAACCTCTCGCGTGGAGAAAGTTCAAACGTTGTTGGCAAAAGATTTTACCTTCGATAGCAAACGCACGCTCTCCCTCAATCGCGATAAACTGCCATGGCCTGCCACAGAAAAAGAAGCCGATCGCATTTGGTCGAATCGTATCGAAGGAGAGCTGCTGCAGGCCAATTTAGCCGAAGTCGCACTTAAGGAGGCTGCGGAGAAAGCTAAAGAAAAAGCCCCCTCCGCATCAGCCTCCGCCACCGCAACCCCCGCAGCTTCCCCTGCTCCCGACACCACGGAGACCGCACCCGCTCCACCCGAGCGTACCCCGAAGGAAAAAATTCAGAAACGCTATGAACGCCTTCTCAAATCCCTGCACGAAGAAAGTCGGGAAGATCAGGCCAATGCTTTTCTCTCCGCCCTCGCCCAAAGTTACGATCCTCATTCCGATTATATGAGCCAACGCGCTTTGGATAATTTCAATATCCAAATGCGCCTTTCACTCGTCGGTATCGGCGCGGAGCTGCGCAGCGAAGATGGCTATGCGAAAATTATGGGCCTCATTCCCGGAGGCCCCGCAGAACGTGGCGGCCAGCTGAAGGTCAATGACCGCATTGTTGCCGTCGCCCAAGGCAATAATGAATTTGAGGATGTCGTGGACATGAAGCTTGATCGTGTGGTCGAGCTGATTCGCGGAAAAAAAGGCACGACCGTGCGCCTGCAAGTTATCCCGGGCAATTCCGCCAATTCCTCGAAACTTAACGTCATCACCATCGTTCGTGATGAAGTGAAGCTTAAGGATGAGGAGGCCAAAGCACAGGTCATTAATACCCAGGATAAAAATGGAAAAGACGTACGGATTGGATGGATTACGCTGCCGAGCTTTTATGCCGATATGACTCAACGCGGTGGTACCGCCAAAAGCACGACCAAGGATGTTGCCGCCCTTCTCAAACGCCTCAAACGCGAAGGCATTGAAGGATTGGTGATTGATCTTCGTCGCGATGCTGGAGGCTCGCTGGATGAGGCCGTACGCCTCACCGGACTCTTTATACCCAAAGGCCCCATCGTCCAGGCCAAGGATACCGATGGCACTATTAAAGCCCTCAGCGATCCCGACCCAGGCGTTCTCTGGGATGGCCCTCTCATTGTTCTCACCAATCGCCTCAGTGCTTCGGCCAGCGAAATTTTTGCCGCTGCCCTGCAGGACTACGGACGAGCTATCATCGTGGGCGACACGCAGAGCTTTGGTAAAGGAACCGTACAAACCTTACTCGATGTCGATCGTTTCATGCCGCTCTTCGCCAATACCGGAAAATCCGGTGCCCTTAAACTCACCATCCAGAAATTTTATCGCATCAAAGGCGGCTCCACACAGCTTCGCGGCGTTACGTCGGACATCATTCTCCCCTCCATCACCGACCAGCCCGATTTTGGAGAAAGTGCTCTTAAAAACCCTCTCAACTACGATGAAGTTCCCGCCCGTTCCTTCACGCCGGAAGACACCGCCACCGCAGTCCTTTCTCAATTACGCGAAGCAAGTGAAGTCCGCATCGCCTCCAACCCCGAGTTTTCCTACCTCAGCGAGGACAACAAACGCATCCACGAGCAATTAGAAAAAAACTCTGTAAGCCTCAATCGAGCCGAACGGATTGCAGAAATTGATGCTGATAAAGCCCGCCGCGAAGCTCGCAATACAGAGCGTAAAGCCCGCCCCAAATCCCCCTACAAGGCTGTTGAGCTTACCCTCGATAATGTCAACGCTCCCACCCTTCCCGAAGTCTCCCTTGATAAACCGCCTAAAAAGACTCCTGGAGAGCGGCTCGATGAGGACGGCAAGCCTGTAGTGGATGACGACTTTGTCTTTGTGGACCCCGTGCGTGACGAAGCCCTGCTCATCATGCAAGACTATATCCGCCTCGAACACGCCCCCACTACTGCCCAAGCCAAAGCCGCCGAAATCTCGGCACCGTAATGGGCCATCCTGCGGACGTGAGGAAAAATGAGTCATCTCCGCCTCTGGCTTCGGTTGGTCTGTTTTGAAAAAAATAGGAGGCAGGGGCGTCTCGCCCGTGATCTAAAACCCAACCATGGGCGGTCTCGCCCGTGTCACCTCAACTTTCCATACACTCCACATTATGTGGGTTTATGACTTAAAAGAAAGCGGGTTAGCCTTGTATCTTCCTCCTCTCATCAAGGGGGCGCCGAGGGGAGTCTCCGAGAATGGGCCACAAAGCTCGTCGGAGGAGACTTCCCTCGGCGGTGGTGGGTCAGGATTTGCCTGCGTTGGAAGTCTCGATAACGAGCCTTTAGAATGTAGGCACTCTGGCAGCGGAGGGAACCGACTGGTGTCTTCCGCAGCAATTAGGACAGTCCGAATTCAAACCTCGGTGGTTATACACCGTAAGTCAGCAAGGTCGCCTGATTGCGCCAGAGATAAACTCGAACTGTTGATTGGGCCACGAGGTTGCTCACGAGCCCGCATTTGCAAGAAGGAGAATACCCACTGATGAAAACGCAACCGAACAAAGAAACCATCTACATCGGACTCGACGTAGCCAAGGCCCATCTGGACTTGGCCGGGGCCCGGAATTAAAGAGCAACGCTTTAGCAACAACGCGGAGGGCTTTGCGGCCCTGATTGCGATGTTGGCGGCCCTTAAACGCACTTTCTTTTCCTAAATATACGTAAGCCGCTCCAGATTATTTTGTTTCATAAATCTAAAATTTCACGAAAATGGCTACAATTTTATGTTGAGTGCATGGAGAATTTCTTCTTGGTCGGCTTCGGGAGTGGTGATT
>JAJTYZ010000033.1 GCA_021463515.1 Chthoniobacterales bacterium
CACACTGGGCCGAGGCCCATCAAGCCCTGCTTGGCTCCACTCGCCCTTTCGGGGACATCGCCCTTCTCCGCCATTTCCCCAGCCTCGCCTGGAACGGGCGGCATCCGTGGCACGCTGCCATGCACATGGAGCAGGTTCTTGTCCACATGCGCGTTCCCTGGCGGCTGTTTGACTCGGTTTCCCACGACACGCTGGCCCAGGTGCAAACCCTCGTCCTGCCCGACATGGAATCGCTTTCCAACGACGATCTGGCACTCCTGCGTGACTGGGTGCGGGGTGGCGGGCGTCTTTTTTTCACGGGCCGCACGGGGACGCATGACGAGTTCCGCCGCCGTCGCCCGCGTCCGGCCATCCTCTCGTGGTTTCCGGAATTTGACCGGCCCCGGAGCGCGGAGGACTGGTTTTCCTGGTGCAAGGAGGATTTCAGCGAGAGCGAGGAGCCGGGCGACCGGCTGAAAGAAGAGCCTTGGGTGCGTCCCTTCGGCGAAGGCCGCCTCGGCTACTGGCCGCAGATCGTCGGAGGCAACGCGTGTTGCCTGGTGAATTCCTGGCTGAAACCGGAGAACTGGGCACTCCCGTCTGAGGCTCCGGCGATGGAAAAATTCCTTCGCGGCCTGCACGGCCCGTTCCGCTTTGAGGTGGACGGCCCTGCCTCGCTGCTCACCAACACGGCCATCCACAAGGAAACCGGCGAAATCCTTCTCCACCTCATCCAGGTGGACACCGACGCGGCCCCGCCCGACCTGACCATCCGCGGGGTGGAGGGCCGGGCCCGCGTGTTTTCGCCGGATGCCGCTCCGCCCGTCTTGGAGCACCGGGACGGCCATCTGCGGTTGTCCGGACTCAACCGCTACGCCATCGTTGTTTTTTCATGAACCGATGGAAGTTTTTATTTATCTCCTGAGTGGGTATTGAAGGAGTAGTCGGTTGGAGCAAAAGAGCCAAGTTATGAAGAGATGTTTTTCGGAGCGGCAAGTGTTTCGTTTTTAATAAACGCCGGAAAGATCAGGCGTGGTGCCCGTTTTTCGTTCCATGGATTCAAGATCAAACGGCAGAGTTTTCGTGCGTGAAGTTTCGGATCCGTATAATACCAAGCAGGCATAGGACGAAGCCTTTCAAGATAACCTTCCCATTGAAGCGAAATGAGTGAAATATCCTGCGGCACCCGATAGCCTTTTTTTAGCAACCAATGGTACACGACCAATGTGTCTTCCGCATGCGATAACAATAATGCCGTAACCAAGTTTGCTTTACTAAGAAACAATGCTTCAAGTCGCTTTGTGACCTCCTCGACTTCCCCTGAATGCCTGATAATTTGTGCTGTTACTTTTTGCTTCGCCTTAAAAGCCTCTAGGAATCCGCCTTCCATGTTAAGTTCCCCCGCTGTGCCGACCCGTCGCGCTAAAAATGCGATTCGTTGGTGTCCATAACTCAGAAATACGTCCGCAGCATGACGTGCTACGGCGCGTAAGTCATCATTGACAAAGGGAATTCGAATGTTTGAGTAAGCGTTCCCCATGGAAATGACGCGGAGCGGCTGCGTCGCAAACCATTCCTGCATGGCAAGGGATGAGCCGCCAAGAATCCAGTGCGCATTTTGAAAACGCTGTGTAAGCTTCTCTAACTGCTTCTGCGGATGAAGACGGTTTATATTGTTATTCATCACTAAATCAAAGTCATAACCTTGGCTGTGAAGAGTTCTTTGAAGCTCGTCAATAGCCATGAGCGTCCATTGCCCGAGGTAGAGTTGCTGCTCCGTATAAAGGAATACGACTTGTTGGTTTTTACCGTCCTTACGTTTGTGAAGAGGCTGTTTGACGATTTCTGCTCGATGAGCGCGTCTAATACGAAGATGACCTTCACTTTTGAGTGTGTGTAGAGCTTGCCGAATGACAGGGCGACTTGCGTGGAACATCTCGCAAAGCTCTCGCTCTGGTGGCAAACTCATCGTCATGCGCCCTGCTAAAATTGCCTCCCGCAAATTATTAGCAATTTGCCCTGCGAGGGGAAGCCGTTGAAAGTTTGCTTTGGGGTTAGGGGATCTTGGCGAGGGCTTTGATTTCATGGGGACGGTTGTATTTACCATATCCGCTTACGCTTGGAAAAGAATTTTTCCCAAAAAAACTTAATGCTACTCGCAGATTTGCAAAGTTTTCTCTCCTGCAAGTAGCAACAAGTCTATGTCCTTATTAACCTGCGCCGCGCCGTAAAACACGCAAGCCTGCCCGCCCATGAGCAGCACTCGGATTCCATTGTTCTGGATCGTAAAAAGGACTTGTCGGATCGGGGTCGGGATCAAGGCCGCCTCCTGTTGCTTAATATTGAGCAAAAATCTTTTCACTTTCATGGAAGCGGTCAAGCGGAGTCATGTCCGCCCATTCCTTCCCTTCGTCAGAAAGATCTTCATAACGCCTAAAATCAATCTGCCCATATTAAAAAATAAATATAGTTTGTCCCACGCTCACGGGAAACGTTGCATTCGTGGAACGGATTCTTGCGCCTGCGCGTTGCCGCTCGCATGATGGGGGGATATGAAAAAAGACGCGCTTCACTTTTTTGAAACACTCATTAACACGCCCTCACCGTCGGGTTTTGAATTGGCGGCACAACGTGTGTGGGCGGGCTATGTGAAGCCACATTGTGACAGCTTCCGCACGGATTCTTATGGCAATGCTTTTGCGCGTCTCGGCGATGAAAATGCGAAACCGCATATCGTTCTTGCGGGGCATATTGACGAACTGGGTTTCATGGTTTCGCACATTGGCGATGAGGGGTTTCTTTTTGTCCAAGGCATTGGCGGAATTGATCGCGCACTTTTTCGCGGCCAGCGGGTTCATGTGCATGGTGCTAAGGGTGTGATTGAGGGCGTTACGGGTTCGTTAGCGATTCATTTGCAGGAGTCGGATGATCGTAAAAAAGTTCCCGACCTGCATGAGATGTATGTGGATATTGGTGCTAAATCGAAGGAGGACGCGAAGAAGCTTGTGAGGGTGGGGGATGCGATTACGTATGCCGATGGTTTTACGAATTTGCAAAATGGGCGCGTTGCTGCACGTGGATGTGACAATCGTATTGGGGTTTGGTCCGCAGGTGAGGCACTGCGTCAACTTGCTGAGAAACGACCTAAGGTGTGTGTCACCGCTGTTTCCACGGTGCAGGAAGAAAATGGACTCTATGGTGCCACGATGGCCGGATATAGCACAAAACCGGATGTCGCTTTAGTCGTGGATGTCACCCATGGAACAGACATCCCCAATTGCTCCAAGCCCAAACATGGCGATGTTCGCTTGGGCCTTGGTCCGGTGATTTCCTTTGGCAGTTCGAATCATCCCATCGTCGTACAACGCCTTTTGGATGTCGCCGCGCAGGAAGGCATTCCCGTTCAGCGCGAGGCCAATCCGCGTCACACCGGCACCGATGCCGATGCCTTTTTTCTTCAACGTGGTGGTGTTCCTACGGCGTCGCTCGGATTGCCCAATCGCTACATGCACTCGCCGGTGGAGGTGATTGACCTTGCGGATCTCGAAGCCATGGCCAAGCTGCTTGCGGCATTTTGTCGCTCGGTAACACCCGGCGAATCCTTTCACGTAAAACTCTAACTTTTTTATGAGCACACCCATCACCAACTTCATTCGTCATCATTACCGTCATTTCAACGCCGCTGCTCTTGTGGACGCTGCGGATGCCTATACGGCGCATCTCGAGAACGGGGGGAAAATGCTGGTTTCTCTCGCTGGAGCCATGAGTACGGCGGAGCTTGGGCTTTCGCTGGCGGAAATGATTCGTCGCGACAAAGTGCAAATTATTTCCTGTACGGGTGCCAATCTTGAGGAGGATATTTTTAATCTCGTGGCGCACGATTATTACGAACGCGTACCGAATTATCGTGATCTCACGCCGTCAGACGAACAAGCGTTGCTCGACCGCCACATGAATCGCGTGACGGACACGTGCATCCCCGAAATGGAAGCCATGCGACGCTTAGAGGGGGCGGTGCTGGAGCAATGGATGGCTGCCGATTCCGCAGGGGAGCGGTATTTCCCGCATGAGTTTTTTTATCGGGTTTTGAAATCGGGCACTTTGGAAAAATTTTATCAGATTGATCCGAAAGATTCTTGGATGCTCGCCGCGATGGAAAAGAATTTGCCGATTATCGTTCCCGGGTGGGAAGACTCCACCCTCGGTAATATGTATGCGTCGCATGTCATGACGGGCGAGATTAAAAATGTGCATACCGTGCGCACCGGCATTGAATATATGCAGAAACTCGCCGCTTGGTATCAAAAAACAGCACCGGAAGCTTCGGTGGGTTTTTTCCAAATCGGCGGTGGTATTGCGGGGGATTTTCCGATTTGCGTAGTGCCGATGTTGCATCAGGATTTGCAGATGCCCGATGTTCCTGTTTGGGGATATTTCTGCCAAATTAGTGACTCCACCACGAGCTATGGTTCGTATTCCGGCGCCGTTCCCAATGAAAAAATTACATGGGGTAAATTGGCAGCGGAGACTCCGAAGTTCATTGTGGAATCCGACGCCACGATCGTAGCTCCCCTTGTGTTTGCGATGATTTTGGGGTGGTAACTCCAAAACACGAAGCGATGATTTTTCAGAATCCCGGGATCGCACCTTCACCCAAACTCGGGCGAGGTGCGGGGGCATAGCTGGCATTTTCTATGATGCCTTGCCCTTGGCGCGAGAGAATAAAACGAATGAATTTTTGCGCGTTGGTGTTTTCCTTTCCGCTCGTGGTGTAAAGGTACACGCGGTTGGCGTAAGGATAGAGCCCTTCGTAAATCGCCGCGGCGTTGGCGGATTGTCCGTTGACAAGCAGCGCACGCGTTCCGCTGGGTGCAGCTCCGATGCCATTGTAGCCAATCGCTAACGGATCGCTCGCAACTGCCGCGCCAATGGCGGCATAATCCGGCAGGGACTGGGCGGTGCTGACGTAGTTGGCACCTTTCATGGCTAAAAGCTGAAATCCGACGCGGGCTCCGGTGTGTTTATCGAGAACGAAGGGTTGAATGGCTCCCGCAGGTGCTCCCACTTGTTTCCAATCGGTGATTTTTCCCGTGAAAATATCGCGGATTTGCGAGGGCTTGAGGGAGCGGAGTGGATTGGCTTCATTGATAATAATGCTCACGCCGTAACTTCCTATGGTGTACGAGCGTAATTGGCGGCCGGCTGCTTTGGCGGCGGCAAGTTCTTTGCGGTTGGCCGGACGAGAGGCGGGCGCAATGTCTGCTTCACCCGCGATAAGGGCTGCAAATCCCTGGCTTGTTCCCGGGCGTTTGAGTTTGACGCGAATGTTGGGTTCTAGCTTGGCAAAGGCTTCGAGAATTTGCGGGCCAAGTTTTTCACCAAAAACATTGGAGCCTGTGATGCGCAGAACGTCTGTATCGTTGTCTTGCGCATGAACAGCGGCAAAGGGAATGAGGAGAAGAGCGAGGAGAAAGAGGCGTGTTTTCATGGTGAAGGTGAAGTTGCAGCGGCGAGGCGTTTTTGTTTGAGCATGACGAGAAGCATGGAGATGCCACCCATAATTCCGAAGGAAGCCATAATAATGTACCAAAAGAGCCAGCCATGTTCCGCCTTCGTGGCATCAAGCACGCGACCCGTGATAGCGAGAGACAGCCCGGCACCGTAGTATTGAAAAGAGTCAATCCCCCCCGCCGCAAACCCAGCCATTTTTTTGCCGCCAATATCCATGGGAGCGGCGGCACCAACGATGGAATGGGTGGAGTTGGCGGTGAGGGCAATGACGACAAGAATACCGCATCCGACGAGCACTCCCGCTGGTGTCGGCCCAACCATACCGCGCAGCAGGAGGAGAGCGGAAAAGGCAATGACGGAGGCTTCGATAAAATAAAGCGTCATGGCAACTGGGGCACGATGGCCTTTGAAAAATTTGTCGGAAATCCAGCCCGATGCCAACGAGCCAAAGACGGCGGCCATGGGCATGATGGCGAGTGTCCATACGACCGTGGGCGGAATGTTGGTTTTCATATCCATTCCGAGTTGATCTTGAAAATAAAGGATGGCGAGTTGATCCGAGCTGGTTCGTACGGCGCCTGTGCAGGCATAAGCTGCGGCATAAAACCACACCAGCGGATGCGTGAAGATGGTTTGAAATGACTCCTTGAGCGATACGGTCACACCTTCGGAGTTGTCAATTTCATCCACGATCACGCCAGGGAAACCCGCTTCCTCGGGCGTTTGTTTTGCGGCGAAGCTCATAAAAATCAACGCGGCGATCATGATGACGGGCGGGATAATGAAGAGCCAACGCCACTGCCCGGGTGCAATAATGAGAAAGCCGAGAGAAAAGCCATTGAGGATGACGGGAGACAGCTTGGAGCTGGCGACCTGGCCAAGCTGAATCATGAATCCGTAAATGCCTGCAAAAGTTCCGCGTTCGGTACGGCGAAACCATGCGGCGTTAATTTTTACCATGCCGGGAGCACCGAAGGACTGAAACCAACCGTTGATCAGCCATACCACAGCGATGGCGGCAAATGCGGGATCTACGACATTGCTGCGAAAAACAAAACGCCCCGCTGCAGCGAGAGCACCACCGATCACGAGGAGGTGAAGTGTGCCGAGGAGAATGTTGACGATGATGCTGCCAAGGGCACCGATTTGCAGCAGGCGTTTACCGCCCAGACGATCGGTAAGGAGGCCGTTGACAAGCTGCCCCGTCCCATACGTGAGGGACCAAATTGTGAGCATGTCGGTGATCTGCGTGATGCTGAATCCGAATTCCTCTACCATGCCAGGTGTCGCAAATCGAAAGTTGTAGCGGCACATGTAATAGGTCGCATACATCAAGCCGAGAGAGCCCCAGTTGAGGCCACGTCGAGCCCGAAAACCTTGGGGATAATGAGCAGGGTGTTCCATGGGGATGGTCGGAGTACCTCACATTTATCCCGAGATGAATAAGGGTCAATCCCGTAAATAAAATTTTATGCCTCAGCCCGGCATGGTGCCGTCCAAAGGGTGTCGCCAAATTCCGCTTTGGCGGCATTCGCAACGAGGGGTGCGTCGCTTGAATTTCGGAGAATTGCAAAGAGGCAAGAGCCGGAGCCTGACATGCCTGCTGCAGCGACGAGAGGGTGATTTAAAAGCCAAAGCTTTAGCGCAGGGAGCATTAAATATTTGGAAAATGCCGGTGCTTCCAAATCATTGGATATTTTTATTCCCTCGAAAAATTGCGGGGCAATCCATGCGGAAGGCACGTGAACATCATTCGCCCAGCGTTCATAGGCCCAGCGAGTTTCGATGTTAAAAGGCGGTTTCAGCAGTAATAATTCCAGAGTGCGTGGTAGAGGATGGGGCGTTAAAATTTCACCGCGCCCACGAGCGATGGACGAACAACGGCGAATAAAAAATGGAACATCGGAGCCAAGTTGTGCTGCGAGACTTTCGAGTTTTTCCATGGGCCATTGCATTTGCAAAAGTTGATGGAGGGACAACAATGTCGCCGCCGCATCACTACTTCCTCCACCGAGTCCCGCACCGTAAGGAATATGTTTCTGCAAGTTGATCGTTACACCATGCGGGGATTTCGATGTGCGGAGGAACAACTCCGCTGCTTTCCATGCGAGATTGCCTTCTCCCGTATCGAGCAATGGATCACTGCATGTAAGGCAGATGTCTGCGACCTTCGTAAGCTCAACATGCAATACGTCTGCAAGGTTTAGAGGCACCATCCATGTTTCGATGTCATGAAATCCCGTCGCAGCATTACGACCGAGGATGCGCAAGTTGAGGTTAATTTTTGCCGGAGCCAGAATTAGCACGTTTGACTATCATTCACAGAGATCAATAAACCACAAAGCGGAAAACAACTTCTTCTTGCAATTGTACAAGATTCATTCATTGTATCCCGTTCCGCTGACCCTATCGTCCAGTGGCCTAGGACACCGCCCTTTCACGGCGGTAACACGGGTTCGAATCCCGTTAGGGTCGCCATTGGCACAATGACGAGTCCGCAGGACATTCGAACGCCGTTCGAGCGATGCGCAGCATCACAGATTGCGCAAAGCGCAACCCCGAAGGGGCGAGGCCGAAGGCCGATGTCAATCCCGTTAGGGTCGCCATTGGCACAATGACGAGTCCGCAGGACATTCGAACGCCGTTCGAGCAAGTAACCTACCCACGCACCTGCGTTTGTGCGGAGTGCGAACCGACTCGAGTTTTAGCCAGCCAGCATTGCTCGACTATTTTGAGTCGGTAAAGCTGCCCTACGTGGTGGTGGCGCGTCTGACCGAGAAGATTCAAAATATTCTGCGTGGCAATTTGCAATGGAAAGCCACGGATGTTGAAGCATGGAAGTGGCCGAGATAAGCTTTGAGAGTATCACATGACGATACGCACGCCGCTTGATTTTTAACCGTCGTCGTATGGCCGACAAAACCAGCCGATCTGAGGGAGAAATGCTCTTGGATGTAAGGTGCCGCAATATCTTTTTCAAACCTTGGTTACGAGTTGGGGGAAGGGGAAGGACGTCTTGTGGATATGGCGTCATTACAATGGAAGAACTGATTGCGAAAACGTCATTAAGGAACTGTATCATGGCTTTGGCCTCTGCGGTTTCATTTGCAAAAGTTTTTTGCTACCGAGGCGGCACTTTGCTTGGCGGTGGTGACCTACAATCTCACAGTGCGCTTTCAGCGTCATTTGAGATGGCAGACCCAAGTCACAATCCACTCGTTGCGATTTTGGCTTTTTGTGACCGGTGGACTTACCTCAAGCCCCGCAGAGCAACTCACTATCAAATTGGCCGTACAAGAAAAGGCGCAACGATGGTGGAACAAGCTCTGTGTAGTTACGAAGTTTTATGAAAACGATTAGGATTAAAGGGGGTGAGATTGACCGTAGGTGTTGTCTCCTCGGCGACTTCGGCTACAAGTTTTCCGGTCGCTGGACCGAGGCTAATTCCTATCATGCTATGGCCTGTTGCAATGACGAGATTTTGCCAAGTAGCCGAGCGTCCGATATAGGGAAGGCCATCGGCGGAGCAGGGGCGATAGCCATACCAGACATCTTCAAGTTTAGGTTCAGGAAAGTGGCAATGAGGTAAAAAGCGGCGTGCTGAATTAAGGATTCCACGAACACGAGACATTTGAGGTGGGGTATTTTTTGCCACGATTTCCATAGTTCCGCCGACACGTACTTTATCACCGTTCATGGGAGTAAAAGCTACCGAAGCTTCTCCTAGATAAACCGGATGGGCGAGGGGGCAAACCGCGAGAGGATATGTTATAGAATAGCCGCGCCCCGCTATCATAGGGATTTTTAGGCTCATAGAGCTGCTCAGGTCACGCGACCATGCACCGGCCGCGAGAATAAAGAGATCGGCTTCTAATGATTGTTCTCGAGTTCTTAATTCTACAATTTTTCCCTGATACGTTGTAAAGGAAAGGGCCTCCGATTCGATAATTTGAACTCCCATTTTGAGGGCTTCCTGCAATAAAGAGTTCATGAGCCCCGAGGGGTAAACGTGGGTATCCGTCAAAACGTGAATCCCGCCGATAACATTGAAGTCAACATGAGGTTCGAGTTGATGCAATTCCGAGCGGTTGAGTGGCTCCATGGGCAAACCGGTCGCAGTGGCTGTACGCGCATGAGAGACGGCACTTTGGAAAGCTTTTTCTGTTTGATAAACTTCGATGAGGCCTTTTCTCTCATATGAAAATGGAGAGAATTCAGCACACCATTCTTCATAAAGATTCTGACTCAGTCTGGCGATATCTATTAAAGGCTGTGTCGAGTTACGCACGTGTTTTGACGTGGCACTAGCCATAAACTTCAATCCTCAATCTATAAGGCCTTTATCTAATGAGGGACGAATATAAAAGGGACTCGTGGGACTAAGCATCCATTTAAGGGTGCTTTTGACTCTTTGTGGGTTCGCTAAGGGCGTGTGATGGCTGGTGCCAATGTATCCCGCATTCCCAATACGAGACTCCTTCACGGCATCCATAACGGTCAACTAATTGAACTTCCCACCCTGCTTTACGAAGATAATAAGCGGAACTTAAACCTATAATTCCGCCTCCAATGATTATAGCATTTTTCATTCCGTATTTACGTCATTCGACTTTAGAAATATAACTTCACTCGTGGATGATGGCTCTTGAGGAAAGATTATAATAAGGGGTCTCTAAGCGGCGGGGTTAGCATTAGTATTCGCTTCTGGGTGATGAAGTTCTGCCAAGATTTTTTCTGCGGCGGCTCCGGCTGTCAGACCATATTTTGCGCGAAGAAACTCGGCATTGCCATGTTCAATAAAGTTATCGGGCCAGCCGATGCGAATTACAGGCGTCGCAATACGAGATTCTGCAAAGGCTTCCATAAGGGCACACCCGAAGCCATTGGCAAGGACATGGTCTTCAAAAGTGCAGACGACTTCTGCAGCACGCGCGAAAAACTCAATCGTTTGGCGGTCCAGCGGCTTGATCCATCGGGCATTAATTACCGCAGCATCAATTCCCTGAGCTTCGAGGATATCGGCGGTTTGTTCTGCCATCGCGACCATATTGCCGAGGCCGACAAGCAAGACGCGTCGCCCGTGCCGTAGAACTTCACTTTGGCCGATTTCGAGAAGTTGTGGATGCTCCTTGGGTTGGGTGCCGGTTCCGGTTCCGCGTGGGTAACGGATGGCTGTTGGCCCTGCATGATAGTGAGTCATTGTCCAGAGCATATCCGCAAATTCCTCTTCATCCTTTGGTTGCATGAAGATGAGGTTGGGAACATGACGCAAAAAGCCGATGTCAAAAAGTCCATGATGCGTTGGGCCATCATCGCCACTTAATCCCGCACGATCCATACACAGGGCGACATTGAGTTTTTGAAGCGCAATGTCATGGATTATCATGTCATAGGCCCGCTGCATGAAGGTGCTGTAAATGGAGAGGAAGGGTTTAAATCCTTGAGTTGCGAGGCCACAGGCAAAGAGTGCCGCATGTTCTTCGGCAATACCGACATCGTAATAGCGAGTGGGATGCCTCGTTTGAAATGAGGAAAGTCCCGTGCCGCCGCCCATGGCTGCGGTGATAGCTACAAGACGGTTATTGTGATCGGCAAAGTCTGCAAGTCTTGTGCCGAAAATTTGAGAGTAAGTAGGGGAACTGGCGGGTTCGGTTTCACCGGTTTCCGGTTGAAACTTTCCGAGTCCGTGAAATTTATCCGGTTGCTCCAAAGCGGGAGAATAGCCTTTGCCTTTGGTGGTGAGAATGTGAAGGATCACCGGCTCGTTTTGGGTTTTAAGGAACTCAAAAGTACGAGTGAGAAGCGCGGTGTCATGGCCGTCAATCGGACCATAATACCGGAACCCGAGGTCTTCGAAAATCACGCTTGGGAGCAGGAGGTGTTTGACGCCGCTTTCAACTTTATGCGCGAGGTCACGGGCCCCTTTACCACCGAGGGATTCGACGAGGCGTGCCGCTTGTTCGTGCAGATGCGCAAAGGTGGGGTGGGCGGTAATTTTGCTGAGATAATTGGAAACGGCACCGACGTTTTTTGAGATGGACCATTTATTGTCATTGAGTACCACAATAAGACGACGTGTGGCACTAGCGACATTGTTGAGTGCCTCAAAGCTTACGCCGCAGGTAAGGGCGGCATCGCCGGCTACGACGACCACATGTTCGTTCGATCCGCGCAGATCGCGTGCGGTAGCCATTCCCAAGCCGGCAGAGAGTGCCGTTCCCGCATGACCCGCACCGTAGGCGTCATGTTCGCTTTCGGTGCGAAGAAGAAAACCATTGAGCCCCCCATATTGACGTATTGTGTCAAGACGATCAGCGCGTCCGGTGAGCATTTTGTGGACATAGCCTTGATGACTTACATCAAAGAGAAGCTTGTCGGTCGGGGTGCTAAAGGAGCGATGAAGGGCAATCGTGAGTTCGACCACACCAAGGTTAGGGCCGAGATGCCCACCAGTGCGGGAAATGGTACGAATGAGCTCTTCACGAATTTCTTGAGCGAGTCGAGGAAGGTCGGCCTCCGGCAGGGTGCGGACATCCTCTGGGGTTTTGATGGTTGAAAGAAGCGTGGTGCTAATCTTCGGCATGGTCATCGAAATTTTTCAAAAGTGTTTCGCCATTGGCCTGTCGAGCAATAAGGCGAACTTTTTGCTCCGCTTCGTTAAGTTTCGTATTGCAGTGGCGAGCAAGGGTTACTCCCTCTTCGTAGAGGGTGATCATTTCTTCGAGCGGAAGCTTTTCCTCCTCCAGTTTCGCCACAATCTCGTCCAGTCGTTTCATAGCGTCTTCGAAACGCCCGAGGGAACTTTCATTTTTTTTGGGAGTTGTCATGGGGAATGTTGTGTAGAAGTGGACCACCGGTCGCGGTTGGAATAAAAGACGCACTCGTTGTCTATGGGCAGAGGTGTGAAGTATTGCAGCGGAAAGCGCGATAAATCTGCCGTGCGCATGATAAAGGAGGCCCATTCACGGTATTGCCCTCGAGCAATGCCGGAGAGAAAGGGCTGATTCCCCGAAACCGGCGTGAGATAGAGTCCATTGAGTGGGCCGCCTAGATAACGGTAGTCATGGATCAGATTAAATTGTTTTACAGTCGCCGGCAGCAGGAGTGAAGGGCGTCCCCCATACCATGCCACAGCCCACGGCATGTCGGAGCAAATGATTTCACCGGGTTCCATCCATCGGCTGACAGCATTGATAAACGGCGGAACGTAGGGCGGCCACGCGATGCGCCCGGGCGGTGACGTCAGGAGATTGATAAGCAGAGGTGAGGCAGCCGCAAGAAAAATGATCGAAAGAAATGCGGTGCGCAGCGGTGGAAAATGCAAGTCCATACGGTTCCAAAGGACGAGAAGAAAGGCCATGCCATAGGCGATAAAAATCGGCAAAAAAAGCATGTGAAGCTGATTGGCCGATACTTCTTCACGAGGCGTAAATAAAGCCATTCCCACGCAGGCACACAACCACATCAGGCCAAGAGCCCATCGCATCATATTGGTGTCGCGGCGACGAAAAATATGCAGGAGTGAAAAGAAAAAGGCGGCCACCACCACATTGTATCCAAAGTAGCCGAAGAGATTTTGAAATTGCGCTGTGAGCCCACCACGAAGCTTTGCTTTTATAGAACCGAAAGAAGCGAGGTCGGGCTGGAGATTCGCCATATAAGCGAGTTCCGAACCGCTTGTGCCATCAAGGATGTTGTAGATGCTGAGGCCAAAGGGATTGCCGGTTACCATGTAATTTCGCACCAGCCACGATGCCACCACCGCGCCATAAACAAAGAATGTCAGTAAAACGCTAATCGTACGCAGACGAAACCAGATCAAGACAAAGATGAGGAAGCCTCCAAATACCCAGCACGCCACGGGGTGCGCTAGCGTCATAAGCCCCAATAGCACCGCGATTCCCGAGAGCAAAAGCAAAACGCGTCTGGGCCGTTCTTCGTCCTGTGCATTGATGGCCCAGTGCAGCAAAAGCATGGCTGCCGTGAATAGAAAGAGCATGAGCATTTGCGGAAGCCCTGACACCGAAAACCTCCACATCATATCGGTGAGAAGCACAAGTCCTACCGTCATCCACGCAACCTTATGATCAAAGAGTCCGCGAACGAGATAGAAGGTGAGAAATACCGAGCCTAAAAATAACGCCACACCCGCCGCCGCAATAGCGCGGTCACCGATATAAACGAGATCCGTGGGCGTCATAGGCCACCAGCGTTTTATGGGGCGAAGAATGACGGCATTGAGCAGCGGATTGAGAGGAAAGTTATACGTTTCGGGGAAAAACCCTTCCGGCAATTTTTCGCTGTGATTAAGGAATTGCCACATGGCCATGGGGCGTATGTAAAGGGTCGAGTAACCCGCACCGGCCGCCATTTGCCTGCCGATTTGTGCTTGGTCCATCGCGGTTTCGGTTTCGAATCCTCGAAAATAGAAAAACAAATACAAAGCCGCGATTCCCACGACCGCCAAAGTGAAAGCCGCTTTGAGGATGAATCCTTTAAGTGAACCAACTTCGATTCGGTGCACAAGCTCTTGTACCGAGAGAGAGGGTTTATGGGTCATGCGAAAATCGGAATGATGGGTGAGGCTATTGATTTTATCGCTTAACGTAGGATGCGTCCATTGCTAACACAGACTTATTGCCAACGTATGCGATCGGCATAAAAAATGGATTGGTCTTCAAAAGGCAATTTTACGGCGGCGTTAATCAACCATCCTTTGAGTTCTTCCGGGCGAATTTCGTGCAAAACAAAGCGTGCCCAATCCTCGTAGCGTCCATTCACAATATCGGCGTAGGTGCGTTGCCCGCTACTGAACGGTGTGAGGTAAATCCCCACGAGTGGCGCATGGAGAAGCTTCTCGCTATGGATAAGTTCAAATTGATGGAGGCGGGCCGGAAGCAGCAGTGACGTGCGTTCCGCATACCATGCTGTGGCCCAGGGAATGTCGGATGCCATGGCTTCCTCCGGCGTGATCCATTCGTTGAAGTGCATGATGAGCGAGGGAAAATAAGGAGGCCAATTAATGCGCGACGGGCGTGCTACGAGGTGCAGGACGAGTGGGATCGCGACGATGCTAAAAAGAATCACAATGAAGCCGGTGCGCAGGAGGGGAGAATCCAATTCAAGCCGATCCCACAAGGAAAGTAGGAAGGAGAGGCCGTAAAAAATCATCAGCGGCAAAAAAAGGACATGGAGTTGATTGACGGTCACATCGCCACCAACTCCAAAAAGACTCATCCCTAAAAAGGCTCCGAGCCACATGAGCAAAATTACCCAGCGAAATTGCGCGGCCTGCCATCGTTGAAAAGTTTGCAAAATGACGCCAAGAAAAAAAGCTGCCGCCACCACATTACCATCGAAAAAGGAAATGATGCCGGATATTTGCGAGAGTGCTTGCTTCGCGGTGTTGTTGGCGAAATCGGCGAGATGAAAGCGTAGAATCGGATCGAGGTCGGATTGGAGGGCGAGCGCATCGGTGTTACTTGGCCGAAGCAATTCGTAAAATGGAAGCCCAAAGAGATTGTGAACTACCTGCCAATTATGCAGTCCCCAGGGAATGAGCGGCAAAACGAAAGCCACCGGAATAGCGAGTGCGATCCATCGCTTGGGGCGAATGGCACTCACGGCAAAAAGCCAAAACCCCGGGAGAAACCATAGACCAAGCCCATTTCCCAGCGTCATGATGCCAAGCAAAAAGGCGGCCGCGAGAGTAAGGAGAAAAGCCTTGCGTCGTTTCTCATCGCGATTCGCGTCCATGGCCATGATGAGAGCAAGCATCGAGCTTGTAAAAAAAAACAACATGGGCATTTGGGGGAGTCCTGACAGCGTAAATCTCCAAAAAATGTTTGTCGCGATGATCAAGCCCGTACCAATGAGGGCGAGTTTGGGATCAAAAAGGCGACAGCCGATGCGATAACAAAGGACTAAAGATGCGGCGAAAAAAAGGAAGCTTACGAAGGCAATAGAGCGTTCCTTCGGTGAAACGATAAGTGTATCCGAGATTACCTTATCCCCCCCGACAACCCATAATGTCGCCGCATTGAGAAACGGCATTAAGGGTCCTGCATTGACCTCCGGCAATGGGGAAGGGGGCCGGTTTCCATCACGCATCATCATGTGAAGTGCCAGAGGCCGAGCTTGCAAAGTTGTGTAACCTCGGCCCATCGCAATTTGACGTCCGATTTGGGCGTAATCCATAGCCGCCGCCGTGGAAAAGCCGTTGAATTTGTTGAGCAACATCACCGCAGAAACCGCGCCGACCGCGGAGACGATCAAAAACCGTCGCAACCAAACCACTCCGGCACCTTGCTCGAAGAGGTGAAGAATGCGCTGTACTAAAAGTTCGGGAACCATGAATTTAGTTCGATTCCAATTCCGGGTGCTCTCGCAATCGGCGATGCAAAGTGCGGCGGCTAATTCCAAGCATTTTTGCCGCACGTGTTCGATGACCTTTACAATCCATCAGAGCTTGGCGAATGAGCGCAAGCTCGGATTGCCCTAGGTGCAATGAATCGGAAGTTGATGTGATGGGTGCAAACGACGCAGGGGAAATGCGCACAGACTTCGGCAAGTCGCGGAGCGCAATTTTGGTGCCACCGGACATCACGACACCATGCTCGATAGCCGCACGGAGCTCGCGCACATTCCCGGGCCAAGGATTATTCACAAGATGCTCCAACGCGTCGGAAGTCAGTTCCCGAAACGGTTTGCCGTTTTCCTTGGCCGACTCACGCAGAAAGTACATAGCGAGCTTTGGAATATCGTCACGCCGGTCGCGTAGGGGAGGAAGATGAATTTGGATAACGTTGAGGCGGAAGTAGAGGTCTTCCCGAAATTCTCCGGCAGCAACCATCGCCGCAAGGTCGCGATTGGTAGCCGCAACAAGGCGAACATCCGTGTGAAGTGGTTTGTTGCCACCCACGCGCTCAAAAGTTCGTTCACCAAGCACACGAAGAATTTTTACCTGCGTGGCGGAATCAATTTCTCCAATTTCATCAAGAAAAAGCGTTCCTCCCGCCGCTTGTTCAAAGCGTCCCACACGTCGCTCTCCGGCACCGGTGAAAGCGCCCTTTTCATGACCAAACAACTCGCTTTCGAGAAGTTGGGCGGACAACGCCGCGCAATGCACAGCCACAAAGGGTTCGTGGTGACGCGGACTGAGCTGATGAATCGCCTGCGCGGCGAGTTCTTTGCCGGTGCCGCTTTCTCCCGAGAGCAACACGGTGGCGCGAGAAGGTGCGACTTGACGTATTGTCTCAAACACGTGCGTCATGGCAGGGGAGCTGCCGACGAAACTTTCCAAGCCATATTGTTTGTCCACGCGCTCGCGCAGACGAACGTTCTCCTTCTCTACCTCGGTGCCGCGCAAGGCGCGCTTTATTAAAAGTTCCAGACGATCAATGTTCACGGGCTTTGTGACAAAATCGTAAGCACCACGCTTCATGGCTTCCACTGCCGCATCCACGCTTCCGTAAGCTGTCATGATAATGCACACGGGGGGATTGGGCTGACGCAAGGCCAAGGCAAGTACATCCATACCGCTATCCGTACCCAGCCGTAGATCGGTGAGAATTAAATCTACGGAGTCCGTTTGCATGACGGCTTCCGCTCCCGCCGTATCTGCGGCCGTATAGACTTCGTAATTATCCTCCAACGATTCCTGCAACCCATCGCGGGTATTTTTTTCGTCGTCAACGATGAGGATTGTCTTTTTCAAAAGGAATTGGATTAGGCGCGACATTTTTTCTCATTCTCAAAGGTGTAAAAGCAACCCTGTATGTTGTAGGACGCTATAATTCCGCTTGCGTTATGACGTTGATGGTCTAAGGGTGCTGCGATGAAATTTGCCAGCTTACGCCAGAATGTCCGCCATCTTGCGATTGCATTTTCGACGTTGATTTTAACGGGATTGACGGGGTGTGAAACTTTAACGACGGGAGGAAACACATCCTTTTCCTATGATCCCGTGGTGCAACAACCGCAGAATCGTTCCAATGTGAAGATGAAGTTAAGTACGAGCGCACAGCGTCTTTACCTCGTGGAAGGTGATAAGGTTCTTCTCGCGACACCGGTTTCTGTCGGAACAGCATCCAACCCGACGCCGCGTGGGAATTTTACGATTTATTCGAAAACGGCCAATCGCCGCCGTGTGAGTAGCCCGGGTGCAGGCTATCCGATGACTTATTGGATGGAGTTTGCGCCGGCGTATGGATTCCACTGGGGATTCGTGAAGCCCTATCCTGCCACGCATGGTTGCGTGCGGATGCCTTTGAAAGCGGCACGCAAAGTTTTTGCTATGATCCCCACGGGAACGCCGGTCAATATTGCGGCGACGCAGCCTTGGGATGAGACAATTGGAAAATCTTTGCCTCGCCTCGATGACTCCGCATTGCCTGATCCGCCGATGTCTTACTTGCTCAGCCCGCAAGTTTTCTCCGACGCGCAGCAAGGTAAAATGTGGAACTTCTAATTTAGTCTTCCATTAAGCAGGGTGTCAGCAGATAGAGCACCCCAAACTTTTCCTTAGCCAGTTGGATGGCGCATTCACGCCAAGGTTGAGATGATTGCGGCCATGCACCCCTTTCGCGTTCTCCCCAAAAAAGGTAATGAACACCCAGATGCCGTGCGGCATTGCGCCAATTATCGGTTCCGAGCATCAGATCATTCAACTCACGTTGTACAGGTGTATAGTCGAGGCCTTGGCTGTAAAGATGCCCTTCGTAACCCATAACCACAGGTTGCCCTAGCAACAGTGCAGGATGGTCATATCCGGGAGCACAAGCGAGACGCGCATTCACAGGAACACGCCTTAGCATTGTCTGCATGGACGCAAGTTCCTCGCGATGGGCCAGCGCATAGCCGTGCCGTGCATCTAATCCCGCGACCAGTGCCACAGCACCTGCGGCAAAAAGTAAAATGTACACCCCGTCCCGCGCCCACCCGGAAAGGCGTGCAAGAAGATGCGTGTACAAAAAGGGAAGCAATGTGAGGTAGGCCCAAATGAGGAGCTTTGTGTTGTCCCACGCCCATGGAGCCATGATGAAAAGAAAGCAAAAGGCTAATGTCATCACGCCTACCGCGACGAATGGGCGTACTGCGTTATCGGTTGAAGATGATTTCCAAAGCAACACCACGAGAACGATCACCAATGGGAGGAAGAGACCAAAGTTTTGAACCCAAAACAGCAGACTGTTTCCCTCGGGCATCCAACCCGGTGAAAACCGCAGTGCCGAAGATGCCGTAAAATGGTCGGTGACCATGCGAACGAGCCATGTTGCGGGAATGATGCTTACGATCCCTACGACGATGAAGCTTCGTGCTGTACCGACGCGCCATCCGGCCATGGCGCAGGCCGCAAGGATGGTACTGAGAAAAAGGAAAGCTGGGGCATTGAAAAGGGGCATCGAAGCATAAAGTGCAACCTGCGCCAGTGCTGGAAGGTGCGGGCCTTGTGCGTCATTGTTTAACTGCGCCCGCCACACGCTCATCAACACCAAGCCTGCTGGTAGCGAGTAAAGCATTCCTCGCTGCGTTACAAACATGGTGAGAAAGGGGTTTTTCCATGCAATGTCCGTTTGCGTGGCGTCCGTATGCAGCATCAGGAAATAAGCCAATCCTCCAAGTCCACCTGCAAATAAAAAGCCCGCTACCGCAAACCCGCGTCCCCAACGCCACAAAGCAGTAGCTGTTGCAGCGGCTCCCAAAAGGCCGACCCAACGTAATCCTGCATAAAGCGGAACGCCCATAATACGCAGGATGGCGTTCCATAAATCCACGCCCGGGTGATAAGCGAAGATCGCACCGGCGAGGAAGGGATTGTCGGGCCAAAAAGCACCGCCATGGGCCCAACGTTGAATGAGATTCAAATGTAAAGCCATATCGCCAAGATTGTGCGGAGATAAAACCATCAATTCGCTCTCTCGCGGATAAAGCACCCATAAAAAAGCACGCAAGGACGCGAGTGCAAATATGACAAAAAGAATCATCTCCGCATGGGTGATTTTCTGCCGTGGTGCCTTTGCGCTCCGCATCGTTAGCACGGCGGCGATGACACCAAGGAACAACGAGAGCCAACAACTTGTTGGCGTCATCTTGCCGGCCAATGTAGCCATTCCGGCGGAAGCCGTGGTGGAGATGGCGACAAAAATAAGGCCGCCACAAAGCAAACGCCACCCCATCATGGCTCACCTCTCCGTGGAGGAGGCATGGATGGGAGTGTCTCAAGTGCCTCGAGTAATTCTCGCGAAAAAAAGACCGAACATTCTTCTACCCCCGAGCGTAAATGAAATTGCCGCTCCACAAATGACGCCCCTAATTTTGCACGTAGTTCGTCAGCGTTGGCGGTTTCAATCACATGAAAATCGGCTGCTGGAAATTTTTCAGGAATTTTTCCGCCATAGTAACCAATGTTTGGAAAATCACCGAGAATCCAAGGCAAGGGATAATAACTTTCGAGGTAAATCGCGCCGACTGTCATGGCGCGGCGTGGGTCGGCTTTAGCCAATGTGAGCAAGGGCACCGTGAGCGTTTCGATGTCGCGATACGTTTGAACGTAAACGTAAGGTTCGGCATCATTTTCATAGTCGAAAAAATTGAGCCGCAGCGTCATTCCCAAAGACACTCCAAGCAAAACGCCACCAAGCAGTAGATTCCATGGTCGTCGAATGAGAGCGAGGAGGGCACCGAAGAAAAGAAACCACGGCCAGATGAGTGACACCATGCACCAAGGGGTTTTGTAGGGCACGAGGGAATAAGCAAGGAGAACACCCGCCGCAAAAATTGCCGTCAATCGCGGAACCGCAGAGCTCGGCCATGCGTAACGTACAGACCACACTAACCCAAGTAATGCGGGCCATTCGTAACGTGCCAGAAGGGCGAGCCAGTAATAATTAACGAAGGGAACCAATTCGTAAGTTGCTTTCTCATGGCCGTTGGCGGCGATGCCTGTTTTTGTCCATGCCGTAATTGCTTCGAGTGGCCCGAGGAGGCCGGAGGGATTGAAAAAATTGCCGGAGTAAAAAAACACGTAAAGAAAAGTGGCGACCATCATGACTATTCTAGCGTCATGCAGGGTCCACCCACGTTCTGTGGCACGAAGCATCGGGGGACGCACCGGCAAGACTTTGCTCCACGCCGCAAATACACCCGCAGAAATAACCAATGCTCCTCCATGAATGAGCGTTGTTTCCTTGTTAAGAATCATTCCCGTCAGCCCCAAGGCGGCGGCCCACAACCCGGCACGATCACGTTCACGCCATAGAGCGAGTACGCCCCACGTCCCTAGGATCGTGAATAAAACAAACCACGGTTCATGGATTGAATAACGTCCGTAAAACACGCACGCTGGTGAGAGGGCGAAGGCCAAGGCGGCCCAACGAATGGCCGTGCGGCCAAACCATCGAGCGAATAGGAATATGACAGGAATGCACAGCAGACTCGCAACGACTGCTGGGATTCGTAGCGACCAGACATTGCGCCCAAGCAATTCTTGAGACAAAAAGACGGTGTAAGAGTGCCAAGGCCCATGAAAATTATCCGCTGTATAAATGAAAGTTCCCGTTTCGCGCAGACGATCGGCAAACCATCCATTGACTCCCTCGTCAAAATGCGGTGCTTTCAATCCCAATGCGGTCAAACGCAGCGCGGCGGCGAGCACAAGAATGACAATCATATCCCATGGCACGCGGCGAGCTGTGGTGGCAAATGACATAAGGCGGGGTGAATATGGCAGAAATTACGAGAGAAAACGTGTCAATTGTCATTCCGGCCTATGCGGAGGAGCTGCGCATCGAGCGCACGGTTACGGAACTTTGCGAATTAGCGCGAACTTTTCCACGTTTGCAGGAAATTTTAATTATCGCCGAGCCCTACGGGGATGCCACGGCTGGTGTGGCGCGTGCCGCCGCAGGCGATTCTTCGCTGGTAACGGTGTGCGAAAATGCGGGGCATCGTGGCAAGGGATTTGCCGTGCGTGAAGGAATGATGAAAGCCACTGGCGAAATTATTTTTTTCATGGATGCGGACCTCAGCGTGCCCTTGCATTATGTGGTTTCATTTGTAAATCATCTCGATTTGCATCCCGAGGTGAACGTGGCGATAGGGTGCCGACGCCATCCACAAAGTGTGATTCATGTGCGGCAGCATTTTCTGCGGGAGCAAGCGGGACGAGGATTCAACCGTGTTGCGCGGCTGCTGGGATTGACTCGCCGTAAGGACACACAATGCGGGTTTAAAGCCTTTCGGCGTGATGCTGCACGTAGCATTTTTTCGCGCACACGCGTGGATGAATTTGCATTTGATGTCGAAGCACTGCTCATCGCCAAGAAACTTCACCTGCGTGTGGAGGAATTGCCTGTTGAGTGGATCAATGATCGAGACACAAAGTTTCGTTCGTTTCGAGACGGCTGGCGCAGTTTTCGTGATCTGCTGCGATTGCGGATACGGCGAGATTTTTGAATAGAGCGGACGCGTCTTGCCATGCACTCTTTATCTGCACACGATCACGATCTCATGGCTGTACGCCCATCTCATCCGCATTTTATTGTCGTTGGCTCCGGGTTTTCGGGCGCGGTTTTGGCGCGTCGCTTGGTTGAGGAAATAAAATCGGCCAAGGTTAGCATCCTCGAAGAAAGGCCGCATCTCGGAGGTAACTGCCATACCGAGCGAGACGCTGCCACAGGCGTCATGCTGCATGTTTATGGCCCGCATATTTTCAATACCGATGACTCGCGCGTGTGGGACTATGTAAATCAATTTGCCGTCTTTGAACCTTATGTTCATCGCGTCAAAGCCATGACGCCTCGTGGCGTATTCGGCCTTCCGATTAATCTCCACACCATCAATCAGTTTTTCGGAAAGACCTTTTCTCCCGAGGAAGCACGAGCATTTATAACGACTCGTGGAGATCGCTCGATTGGAGAAGCGCAAAACTTCGAAGAGCAAGCATTGAAATGGCTTGGGCGCGACCTTTACGAGGCATTTTTCCGAGGCTACACGCGCAAGCAATGGGGATGTGAACCACGTGAATTACCGGCGTCCATTTTGAAACGCCTTCCGGTGCGCTTTAATTACAACGACAGCTATTACGACAAAAAGTTCCAGGGAATCCCCCATGACGGCTATTCCGCACTTATTGAAAAAATTCTCACGCATCCACGCATTGACCTGCGCTTGGGAGAGCGATGGTCCCCTGCGTCAGTGCTTGAGAAAACTCATTTATTTTTCACCGGACCCCTCGACGCCTATTTCGACTGTCGCTTTGGGCGTCTCGGCTATCGGACGGTATCCTTTGAGCGTCATGAACAGCAGGGCGATTTTCAAGGCACGGCGCAGATGAATTATTCCGAGAGGGACATTCCGTGGACACGCATTATTGAGCACAAACACTTCGCCCCTTGGGAAACGCATGAGCGCACGGTCTATTACAAAGAGTTCAGCAAAGAAACGGAGCACGATGACACGCCATATTATCCGAAACGTCTGGCGAAGGACATGCCGGTACTTGCCTGCTATCGCGCCTTGGCGCGGGAACAAAACCACGTTTCGTTTCTCGGGCGCCTTGGAACCTACCGCTATTTGGATATGGCACCGACAATTGGTGAAGCCCTGAATTTTGCCGATCGCTTTTTATCCGCGTGGTTGTCCGGTGCGACTCTGCCGATTTTTTCAAATGTAGAAGCGGACGGCCTATGATGAAGCACAAGAATGCGCGGTGAGGGGATCGAACCCCCGACCCATTCGGTGTAAACGAATCGCTCTACCGCTGAGCTAACCGCGCTGAATTGATTGCTTGCAAAAGTCCAGTACCATGCCGACTCCATCAACTTTCCGCTTTGGATTTAGGGGAACATATTCCGTGCTTCTCCACGATGACAAGAAAACTTGGCAGGAAAAAGGTGTCAGGCATTTAAAAAGGACATTGAATGGGTCTGGAATGAATGAAGTCACCGCATAAAAGTCTCACCCGAGAATGTGTAAGCTTTTCTGGAGTCTCTTCCTTGATTTTCGCGGTTTTCCTCAAAACAAAAGTGGAGGTAAGGGGATTCGAACCCCTGGCCTTCTCATTGCGAACGAGACGCTCTACCAACTGAGCTATACCCCCCTAGCAGACTCGCGAAGCTAACACGATGGTGGCGCAGCGCAAGCTTGCATTGGAAATGGATGTAACTTGCGGAGCCGGGAGAAGATTTTACTCCATTTGACGCTCTGTCGTCATGGGATATATTGCTCCCTGATTATGAATCAACGACTTGATTACTCCGCTGTTTCGCCGGAAGGCTTTAAGGCATTGCTGACCTTGGAAAACCATGTGCGTCAATCGGGCATTGACCACACTTTGTTGGAACTTGTTAAGACGCGGGCGTCACAGCTTAATGGCTGTGCGTTTTGCCTTGATATGCACACCAAGGATGCACGAACGGCCGGAGAAACGGAGCAGCGTCTCTACGGGCTGAGTGCTTGGCGTGAGGCTCCGTATTATACCGAGCGCGAACGTGCGGCATTGGCTTGGACCGAAGCTGTCACGCTTGTGAGCGAAAGCCACGTTCCGGATGAGGTGTATGAGGAAGTACGACGGTATTTTGACGAAAAAGAACTCGTGAACCTCACGCTGGCGATTGTTGCCATCAATAGCTGGAATCGTATGGCTGTTTCGTTTCGTAAAAAGGCGGGGACTTATCAAGTCGGTGGGTGAGAGCCGGGCCAAAATCCGTTAGCCGGCTTTGAGGACTTCGATGAAGGCTTCTTGGGGGATGTTGACGCGCCCGATGCTTTTCATGCGTTTTTTGCCTTCTTTCTGCTTTTCGAGAAGTTTGCGCTTGCGGGTAATATCACCGCCATAGCATTTGGCGGTCACGTTTTTGCGCATGGCACTTACGCTTTCGCGAGCGATGATTTTACCGCCGATCGCGGCTTGAATAGCGACTTGGAACATTTGCTTGGGAATCACGTCGCGCAATTTGGCGGCGAGAAGGCGTCCGCGAGCCTCCGCTTTACTGCGGTGAACGATGGAAGAAAAAGCATCCACAGGTTCGCCGTTGACTAACATATCGAGCTTCACCAAGTCGGCGGCGCGGTAACCGTCCTGCTCGTAATCCATCGAACCATAGCCACGGGTAAGGCTTTTAATTTTGTCATTGAAATCCACGAGGATTTCGTTGAGCGGCAAGGTGGCTGTGAGCATCACACGACGGGAATCGAGAGATTCGGTGTGCTCCACGAGTCCGCGACGATCGAGAATAAGCTGCATCATGTCGCCGATATTTTCATTGGGAACAAGGATGTAACATTTGACGACCGGCTCGCGAATTTCTTCGATGACACTTGGGTCGGGAAGGTGAGCGGGATTGTCAACGTCGAGGAGCTCCCCATTGGTTTTCAACACCTGATAAACCACGCTGGGGTACGTGGCGATGATGTCCATGTTGTACTCACGGCGCAGACGTTCTTGAATGATCTCCATGTGGAGCAGGCCAAGAAAGCCGCAGCGAAAACCAAATCCGAGAGCGACCGAAGTTTCGGATTGAAATACAAAGGCCGCGTCGTTGATTTGCAATTTCTGCATGGCGGTTTTGAGATGCTCGAAGTCGGCGGTGTTAATGGGGTAAATGCCGCTGAACACCATCGGGTGAATTTCCTGAAAGCCGGGGAGAGGAGTCTTTGCAGGGCGAACGGTATCGGTGAGAGTGTCGCCGATTTTTATCTCCGCCGTGGTTTTGATATTGGCGATAAAATAGCCAACGTCTCCCGCGACAAGTTTGGGGCGAGTGGCCATGCCGGGAGTAAAGACGCCGACATCTTTGATTTCATAGCTCTTGCCCGTACTCATGAGCTTTACAGATTCACCGGGTTTTGCGGTGCCGGAGAAAATGCGAAGATAACCCACGACACCTCGGTAAATGTCGAAGACGGAATCGAAGACGAGTCCGCGCAAGGTTTCGTCGCCTTCGGGCGGTGGTGGAATGCGATGAACGATGGCTTCGAGAATATCCTCAATCCCAATGCCAGATTTTGCACTCGCAAGAACCGCTTCATCCGCAGGAATGGCAAGAATATCTTCGAGCTGCTTTTTCACCGTTGGGATGTCGGAATTTGGGAGATCAATCTTATTGATCACCGGAATGATCGTGAGATTTTGTTTGAGGGCAAGATGGACATTGGCAACGGTCTGAGCTTCCACACCCTGCGCGGCATCCACAATGAGGAGGGCACCTTCGCAGGCGGCAAGGCTTCGAGAAACTTCATATGCAAAATCCACGTGACCCGGGGTATCGAGGAGGTTGAGTTTGTAGTTCTCCCCATTTTTTGCCCGATAAGTCATGGTGACCGGATGAGCTTTAATCGTGATACCTCTCTCGCGTTCGAGGTCCATCGAGTCGAGCAGCTGATCCTGCTTTTCTCGTTCGGAAATGGTGCGTGTGGATTCTAAGAGACGATCGGAAAGCGTTGTTTTCCCGTGGTCAATATGAGCGATAATGCAAAAGTTGCGCGTGTTACGCATAGTGTCGAACCCGTCACTATCTTAGAGCAAAGCCCGCCGGTCAAACTCTCCACGCATGAGACAAACTTTCTTTTCGCGAAGGAACTAAGGACGCATCATGCAAAGATGAAATCGGAGGCGGTCAATAAAGTTCTTCTCATGGTGGTGCTCGTGTTTGTGGCACTGGCATTGCCGCTGGGCCTTGTGGTGTTTGGCGGGCGCAAAATGTGGCAGGAGCATACGGCGAAGCCTTTGCCGGTGGAAACATCCGCAGCCTTACGCGCCTCTGTGGAACGGTCCGCTAATGCCGTTTTTCCAGCACCGACTTTGGGAGAGGATGTGCTGACAGTAGAAAGTACAGTGGCGAAGTTTGAGGAGGAAGTGACGAGAATTACGCGTCTGGCGCATGAAGTCGGTGGGACCGCTTCCTTGTGGAAAGGCGAAACAAGGACGCGGGTGTTGGCCAGTGTTCCGGTGTCAGGAGAAGATGTCTTTCGCGAGGCGGTGCGCCATGGAACGAAAGATATGGTGATCGCGGGGGCACCAAAACCCACGACCGTCGTGGAAGTGGTCGTGCAGGTGAAGAAGGAAGAAGATTAGGAAACCAGTAAATGTTGAACCTCGGAGCGGAGCTTCGCTTCATTACCAACGCGATATTGGTCGGCAGTTTTCAGGCGTTGGACGCGTCCATCGCGAGAGACAAATTCCAGAATCAGGGGATGACGTCCCGGATTGCTGAGGGCAGCGGAGTGGATGAGTTCCAATTCACGGCGTCCGTAGCGTCCGCAAGGAAGGCGCAAAACGAGGGGCGTTTGACGTTTTGCAGCGGAAGGGATGGAGTGAAATTCTTGGGCGACGATGGATAGTTTTTCTCCACTTGTGTCGAGACGGCCTTTGACTTGAAGCACTTTACCTTCGATAAAATGCGACGAGAATTTTTCAAAGACCTGGCCCCAGACTTTGATTTCGATTTTGCCGGTGAAGTCTTCAAGCAGGAGAAAGGCGCAGGGTTTGCCGCTGGATTTTGTGAACTTCTTCTCTACCGAAGCGATTTGACCGCCTACGGTAACAACCGCACGATCCTCCATTTCATCCAATGCACGGATGTCGGTAAACTTTTTACTGCTCCATGTGTCTCGGTAGGGATCGAGGGGATGGGCTGTGAAATAGAATCCCAAGAGCTCTTTTTCAAATGTGAGAAGTTCCGCTTCGGTAAAGGGGGTGACATGACGGTGTGGATTGCTGTGGGAAACAACAGGCAAAGTTTCGTCACCAAAGAGACTTTGTTGGCCGGAGGAAATATCCCGATGAAGCGACGCACTTGCCGCCAACACAATCTCCAATTCATCCACCATGCGGGCACGTTCTGTACCGGTAAAATCTAAAGCCCCGCATTTTATCAGACATTCCACAGCGCGGCGATTGATGGCTTTGGGGTCCATCCGTGACGCAAAATTTTCCAGCGATGTAAAAATCCCCCGCGCCTCACGTTCGGCAATGAGGGCTTCGGTGATACCGGTTCCGACATTTTTGACGCCGCTGAGTCCGAAACGAATAGCCTCCACTTCCTCGTGAAATTCCGGCGCAAATTTTAAGAGACTCTTGTTGATGTCCGGTGGAAGAATTGCCAGCCCCATGCGTTTGGCTTCATCCACGTAGAGCGAAATTTTATCCGTATTATCAACTTCATTGCTCAATACCGCGCACATGAATTCCACGGGATAATGGGCCTTAAGCCAGCACATGCGGTAGCTGATGAGCGAGTAAGCTGCACTGTGACTTTTATTAAAGCCGTAGTCGGCGAATTTTTCCAAAAGATCAAAAATAGCCGCTGCCTTTTTGACGGGGATGTCGTTGAGCTTTTGGCATCCGGCGATGAACACTTCGCGTTCTTTAGCCATGATGTCCTTGTCCTTTTTCCCCATCGCACGGCGCAAAATATCAGCCTGTCCAAGACTATAACCTGCGAGCAAGCTGGCCGCCTGTTGGACTTGTTCCTGATAAATAAGAATCCCGTAGGTCTCCTGCGTGATTTGCTGTAGCAGCGGATGATCGTAATGGATATTGGTCTTTCCTTTTTTGCGATTGATATAGTCGGGAATTAAATCCATCGGCCCTGGCCGATAGAGCGCACAGAGCGCATTCATGTCGTCCAGGCTGCTGAACCCAAAACTTTTGCAATACCGCGCCATGCCACCTTCAAATTGGAAGATGCCCATTTGCTCGCCGCGATTGAGGATGTCAAAGGCCGCCTGATCCTTTAACGAGATTCTTTCGATGGAAAACTCGGGGTCTTTATTATGAATGAGTTCTTCCGCATCGCGAATGACGGTTAGTGTTTTAAGTCCGAGAAAATCCATTTTGAGCATCCCAAGGTCAGTCAGCGGTTTCATGGAATACTGTGTGACAACTTCGTTATCCTTCCCGCGACCGAGAGGAATCATGGTGGACAGGTCTTCAGCCCCTATCACAATGCCTGCGGCATGGATTCCGGCGTTCCGTGTCAATCCTTCCAACACGACCGAATATCCCCATATCTGCTGCGTTCCGGGTTCGGTTTCTATAGCCGCTCTTAAGTCGGGATTTTTTTCCCGTGCTTTTTCCAAGGTGATGTTGAGTTCATTGGGAATCATTTTTGCTATCCGATCGCCATCCCCGTAGCTCATGCCAAGTACACGAGCCACATCACGAATCACACTTTTCGCTCCCAGCTGATTGAACGTTACAATTTGCGATACGCACCGTTCGCCATATTTCTGACGCACATATTCAATGACTTCTCCGCGCCGTGTCTGACAAAAATCAACGTCAATATCGGGTGGACTCACACGCTCCGGATTAAGGAAGCGTTCAAAAATGAGTCCGAATTTCACAGGATCGAGGTCTGTAATTCCGAGCACATAAGCCACCATACTTCCCGCCGCTGAACCGCGTCCGGGCCCCACGGGAATTCCTTGGTTTTTGGCGTGATGGATAAAATCCCACACGATGAGGAAGTAGCTGGTGAAGCCAAGTTTTTCTAACACACCCAATTCATAATTGAGGCGTTCGTGCAGGTGCGGCTCTGGCGTTTCTCCATAGCGTTTACGAAATCCTTCTTCGCACAATTCGCGCAAATATGCTTCGCGAGTTTTTCCCGAAGGGGCGGGAAAAACGGGGAACTTTGGTTTCCCAAATTCCATCTCCACGTGGCACCGCTCCGCAATGCGTAGGGTGTTTGTAAGTGAGTCGGGGAACTCCGCAAAGAGGGATGCCATTTCATCCGGCGATTTTAGGTAAAGCTCCGGGGAATATCGCAGCCGACGCTCATCATGCACCATAGAATTTGTCCCAATGCAAAGCATCACATCGTGTGCTTCATGGTGGGATCGTTCGAGAAAATGAACATCATTGGCAGCGACAAGACCCAATCCGAGATCGCGACTTAACTGCGTGAGATAACGGTTGCACTTTTGCTGCGCATCCATTCCATGATCGTGCATTTCGAGGAAGAAATTTTCTTTGCCGAAGATATCCGCGTAGTCACCCGTGAGTTTTTGAGCACGTTCTGTTTGGTCGGCGAGAATGGCTGCGTTGATTTCGCCTTTAAGACATCCGCTCAGTGCTATCAATCCTCTCGCATGTTCTGCGAGGAGAGCTTTATCCACACGAGGTTTGTAATAGAATCCTTCAAGATGCGCGGTACTGACCAACTTCACCAAATTATCCCAACCCTCGTTATTTTCCGCGAGAACGGTGAGGTGATAGGCAACATCTCGGCCTGAAGAAGATTTTTTATCATGCCGCGACTGCGGTGCCACATAAAGTTCGCAGCCTAAAATGGGCTTCACTTCGTGCGTCTGGGCTTGTTTGTAAAAATCTACAGCACCATGCAAAACACCATGATCAGTCATGGCCACAGCGGACATCCCCGTTTCTTTCACCCGGGTCATCAAGTGCGGAATGCGCACTGAACCATCGAGCATGGAGTATTCGGTATGCAGGTGAAGATGGACAAAATCTGCGGATGGCATCCCCCTAGATTAAAGGACTGTATCAACGACGCAAGCTGCCGCCGAAAAATCAGATTTCGATCACGAAAAAGCTATTCATACTAACCGCCTGCGCCTCTTCTTCCGTCACCCAACGTTCGCGAAACTCCGGCCCCCACGAATCCGAAACGCACAATTCACGGGTGTCTTTGTTGTAGCCGATAATCATACAGGCGTGGGCTCGTTCTTTATTCCCACGTAATTTCTTAGCATCTTTACGCGCCTGTTTGAGGGTTTCATTCCAAGCTTTTGGATCGGTCATCGCCTCGCGGTCTTTTATGCGGGATCTCAGGGCATCATTATATTCCTCCGTTGAAAACATCCCCCACATAATGGGCGTCCCGCGATCAATGATTCTGGCAATATCATTCACCTGAAGTTTCAGTCCCGTCGTTGAAGACCGGCGCCCTGCGGCGACGATCGCTGATTTTGTTCCCGCTAACAATTGGGACATAGATGTTCCTCCGCCTTCGCCTGTTTCTCCCGCCATAGCCAGTACATACATATCCGCAGGCACACCCATGTAGCGCATCATCCGCTCCCATGTCGCGGGGACGCAGTAGCCTTTGGGGCCTTGATTCACCATGGGAAAATCACCAAGCACCACATCTCCATTAGGTCGTCGTTCGATGCGTGACAGCAAACGCTCACGCATTTCTGAATCGCTTAAACGGCTACGCCCACGGGTGTCAGCCACGGAGGAGGGGACAATTCGCAGGCTCACATATTCATCACGCGGTGCGGCGAGCAAAAAGGTATGTCCTTTCCAATCCCAGCGCATCACCGAATCTCCCGTGCTACCACTTCCCTGCATGAAACGATCCGATGTGGGTTCACCAAGCAAGGACGTTAAGGATGCCGTGAGAGTCTTACGGTCTTGCTGGATGGTACGTTTATAATCCAAGATTTGGCTTTTACGCTCACGACGTAGTACCGCATCCTTTTTGAGTTTCTCGTCGTTAGGGCTCATCGTGACGGCATCGCCTTTATTAGCGAAGACGATGGAAAGGCCAGACACCAATCCTTCCTCACCGTAGAGCACTTGAGAATAAGGGCGTGCTCCCAAAAACAAAGCCGAAGCATCGGGATATTTACGATAACTTGAGTCCGCTTTAGTCTCCGATTCCTGCGGCCAGCGTAAACGTGTCGCAACGGTGTTGGCATCGTCATCCCAGAGATTTTCATCGGTAAAAAGCTCCTCACCAATAGCCGCGTTGAGGTCAGCAGGCGTGGGTTCTGCCCTTGCGGTGACGCAGAGAAGTGCCAGGGTGAGAAAAAATGCGGGGAGAAGATGCTTCATTTCCATACCTATGGATG
>JAJTYZ010000034.1 GCA_021463515.1 Chthoniobacterales bacterium
CTCGGTCCACGGGTTGTCCTGCTTGCCGGAAATCCATTCGGGGTGCGCGGCAAATTCCTCCGCGTGGCGGGCGGCCATGCGGTGCCAGACATGGCCGGAGTTCACCGAGACGGACTGTCCTCGATTCTTGCGCCGCCACTGGCCGTAGTTGCTGTTGATTTTATTGATGCCGAAAATCTTGATAAGCTTCTTGTCAGTTTCGTTGCCATAAAACATGGTGCGCGTGGCGAAGCCGGGTTCTTCGATCCGGTCCACCGCGAGCGAGAGATCAGGGATTTTTGGAACGATTTCCCATGCGGGATGCGGGAAAAATTGGCGATAGCCGATGGTGTGGAGCAGATCAAACACGGCATCCTGCACGGCGCGTTCAGTTTCGCCCACGAGGTAAAGCGATCCATCCTTGGTGACGAGGCGGTAGCGTTCGAGCCAGGTGGGAGCTTCGGTTTTGACCGGCTCGTCCAGGATGCCGGGAAGTTGCTCGCGGGTGCCGAGAATGATGGCCGGGGACTGCTGCTTGGCCGTCACTTCAAATTTCGCGCCGGTGATGCGCTCCAAATGACCTTGAAGCTCGGTGGCCAGTTTGAGCAGCCCCTCGTTGGACTTGGGGGCGAGAACAATGGGCATCAAGGCTTGGCCGCCTTGGGTCAAAGCGACCGGTTCCGGATCGGCGGACAAGGTGGAAAGCGGCAGGGAGGCGGCGAGGACGAGGAGAAGGAGGCGTGTTTGTGTCATAAAGTGTCGGTGTTTGGGATGCGGCGCGGGAAAGGGCTATGGTGTGGATCCCTTGGAGGCCAGTTGTAAAAATTCGGCGGCGGTCAACGGCGGCAGGCTTTCAACCCGGGCAATGGCTTCATCAGCTATGGGGCGGAGATCATTTTCCTTCTTGGGGATGTGAGTCAGAATTCCGGGGACATTAAACGTCGAGAAGTCGCGGTAGCGCACGGCCCATTCGGCAAGGCTGCGGTAGGCGTCACTGCGGGCGGAGCCGCTGGCGGCCTGAAAGCGGGACATGAGATCTACGAAGCGCGTGTAGGAGAGAAGCTGGAGCAGGCGTGCCTCGACGACGGGGTCTTTGTTGGTTTTGAGTGCCTCGACGAGGGGAGGATACATGCGGTTAATCAACGCGGCGGAGGCTGAAGGTTTGTTTTTCAGGTCTATGACATCGAAATACTTCCGCACCGAATTCGCGACGGAGCCGAAGCTGTTGGTAAGAAAGTCATTTTTAATTTCCTCCACGGTCGGTCCCTTGACCGGATCCCACAGGGTACGCATGGCTGTGAGCGTGCCAAGGCCGATAATCCCCCAGGCGCGATCCAACTCGGCGACCCAATAGCGGGCACCGGCCTGATGGTATTTTCGGATGGATTCCCGCGCTTTTTCCGGGGAAAAGCCGTTGTATTTGTCGTCGCCAGGAAGATCCCAACTTCCGATAAAGACGTTGAGGTAATCCCGGATGCCGAGTTCGGCACCCATGGCTTTCCACTGCTGCAAGAGCTGATCCACGGAGAAGTTGCCTTTGATAAAGGACGTGGCCACGCTGACGATGGTGTTGCCGTCCAATTTTTTCGATGGAGGCGGGCTGTGTTTATTGTAAGCGTAGAAGGCGAGCTTTTTGTCCGGGTAGGTGCTTTTAAGGGAAGCTACGAGGTCGTTGGCGAGGGCAACCATCTGGTCGGAGGGTGACCCCAGCGGGGAACGGTCGGGCCAGCCGTCGCCGTCGGTGGGCTCGATGGAATAGGACGCGACCTCGGGTTTGTTTGCAAAGGTGTCCGCTGCGTCCTGACGAAAAATTTTCCGAACTTCCTCATTGTCGAGGCGAAGCTTCCAACCTTTCTCAGCAGGCTTAGCCCAGCTCCCGCCCTGCGTGCCGGTGACCCACTCGGGATGCGCGGCAAATTCCTCCGCGTGACGGGAAGCAACTTTTCCCCAGCTGTGTCCGGTCTGGATTGTCACGGCAGATTTGGCCCGATTGCGCCGCTTCCAGCGACCGAATTGCTTTTCTATCTCGGTGACATTGAGCAGGTCTTTGAGATTTGGGTCATCCATGGCTCCGTAAAAAATGTAACGTGTGGAAAATCCGGGTTCGCCGATGCGGTCGGCGGAAACGCTGATGTCACGCTTTTCGGGTACAACTTCCCAAACCGGATCCGGGAAGTAATGCCGGTAGCCGAGCGATTCCAGAAAGTCGAAGGCGGCATTTTGAACCGCCGTATCCGTTTCCCCGACGAGGTAAAGTGAGCCACCTTTTGTAAGGATGCGGTAACGTTCCAGCCATGTGGGAGCGGCGTCTTTGTTCGGGGGCGAGAGGATGTCGGGAAATTGCTCCCGCGTTCCGAGAAAAATGCCCCGCGAAGGTTTGCCCTTACTCTCCACCTTGAAATTTTCCCCTTCCGCCCCTGTCATGCGATCGAGGTAGCCCTTCAACTCAACAGCAAAATATTGCAGCGTCTTGCTGGCATTTGGGGACACCACAATGGGGAGTTGCGCCCGTCCGCCTCGGGCTAAAACGGCCTGATCGGCAGCACAAAGAAGATCACCCGTAATCAAAAATACCCCTAGAAGGAAAAAAAATAGGGAACGGGCTTCCATAAAACCCAATGTATTCTTTTTGAGAAATTAGAGAAGGTTTTTTTTGGTTTTTGAGGTGTAAA
>JAJTYZ010000035.1 GCA_021463515.1 Chthoniobacterales bacterium
GATTTTTTTCGGGTTTTCATATTAAGCAGTCACAACGGCGGGGGATTACTCCGACCAATAGGCACCAATCTTCTGTATTTATGCGGCTTTACAGGCGACAAAAGCTCGAAAAAACTGGAAATCGCCTCGAGTTGAGAAAATCAGGCTAATTTCAAACTGCGGGTTGGTGACGGCTTTTTTCATGGCAAATGGATTCACGGCACGGATCCCCGCGGCATGACCGGCGCAAAAAGACCCGCGTAAAAAAGCCGCTGCGGGTCGGGTGAGACTCCGGGGGCGGCCAACACGGCGGCAGCTCCTTCCATGGAGACGGGGACGGCGGAGATATTTTGCAGGGCGATGAGACCGGGCTCGTGTTCCAGATAGACAATGGCCTTCTTCGTTAGCCCGTTGAAAAACCTCGTGGTGCCGCCACCAACGAAGATAGAACCGTCTCCGGCGCGATGGAAGATGTTGGCCATGCCGCCGGACTCGCCCCCGAAGCGGTTGTCGAGGCAGAAGAGGCGTCCGGAATTATCAATCCACCGCGTGTTTCGGCTGAATTTCCAATCCTTGAGGCTGTCTGGGCGCTTGGAGCGCTTTCCCGCCCAAAGCCTCGGGTTGGCAAGGTTGGCCTCGACGCGCATTTCGCCGCCGCGATTCTCGATGAAGGCCGCCTCGTTGAGACGCGGATCATTGATAAGCCACATACGCTCAACCTGCGAGCGGTTCACGTTGGTGACGAGTGCCTGCATGGTGAGAAAGGCACCTCCGGAAACCCGGAGAGCCGCCCGGTTCTTTTCCCCGGCCTCCCCCTTGCCGACGAGGTAGCGAATGCCTGCTCCACCTTGATCCATGAAGGAGCAGCCTTCAAACGCCACCCGGCCTTCCCGTTCGGCGGCACCCGATAAATCGAACCCGTCTTTCCCGCCCGCAAAAACAAATCCACGGAATCCTATTTCTCGCGCATCCGTCGCGGAGAAAAGAGCCTGCTCCGGGTCATCGCCGACAATAATAGCACGCCCGGCCGCCTCGACGGTCACCTTGGGAGGCAGTTGGATCGTGCGCGAAATCCGGAAGACTCCGGACGGAAAAAGTACGGTAGCTTGGCCGGACTTCCCGGCCTCGTCGAAAATCTTCTGAATCACCGCGCTGGCATCTGCCTTGCCGTCCGGTTTGAGGCCGAAGTCTAGGGCCGTGATGGTTCGCTCCGAACCCTTTTGTAAATTCTCAAAGCCCCAATCGAGTGCGGTAATCCGCGTTTTATCCAGAACATCTTCAGGAATAGACGCTTCCAATGTCGAGGCCAGAATTTCGGGAAGCGTCAGGGAAATATTTGGGCTGTTGCCTGCAAATTGTGTATGGAACCAGACGGGAATATCGAGAGGATTGTTCGGCGGCAAGAGACTGTGCAGTATTGCTTCGGTGGGAGTTTTTTCCCAGATGGCAGCCTGCACCGGCTTCCCGCTCGTCTCCGTAAGATTCCGGAACGACAGAATGCTGGGCTGGTTGTCTTTGGAGAACCAGCAAATCGTGTTGTGGCGCGAGCTGCTCGCTTTCAGGCGGGTGTTTTCCAGTTCGACGCAAAAAAAGCCGATTTGAATCGAAGTCCACTGGACAGGCCGCGACGCCCGCAGAAAATCCCACCCGTCCGCCCCGTCGGTGTCAAAATCGCAGTCACGCACGGAAAGAATGCCCCCTCCCTCAATCCAATAGGCGTCTTTCTCCGGGTTGAGATGCGCCAGACCTTTGACACGATACAGGTGAGTCTTGCCGCTCGGCAGGTTGAAAACAGGGCCGTTGACCTCGTGGCTTGTTTCAATACGGCTGTCCTTAATGATCCCCGTGTCGCACTGCATATCCACCACCCCGGCGCATTGGATGAACTCGCACCCCGAAATGGTCAGCAGCGTGGAATTGAACCATTCCCTGAGGTAATCCGGCGGGTTGGGCGTCAGCTCGGGACGGCCATTGTCCCACGCAACCGCATAGGGTGCCCAAGGGCGGATGGTATCAAGCTCGGAATCCTCCTCGGCGAATTTCTCTCGCGTGTAAGATTGGCACTCGACGGCAAAGTCTTTCGAGTTCGAAAAGCGGCAGTTCCTCACCACGATTTCCGCCACACCCCCCGAGTTGTCCGTCCAGAATTTTAACTGGATTTTTCCTCCTTGGAACGAAAGTCCGTCCAGATGGCCTCGCGGATTCGCATGGAAATAAAAGACATCCTGCTCCGGGTTGCTCTGAACGATGACCGGGTTGCCTATGCCTCGGAGATAAACCGGCTTAGGAAAGACGACCGGAGCCGTCAGCCGGTAGCTTCCCGGCGGGAAAACGATCTCGGTGCAGGCCCCCACGCCGATGCCGCCGGTCAAATTATAATGGCCCGCACGGATGCGGTGTTGGCTGTCGCGTTCTCCCGCTGCGTTGACCGCCCTCTGGATCGCCACCGTATCGTCCGTCTGGCCGTCGCCGACCGCTCCAAAATCTCTAACATTGATCGAGGAAAAATCCGCCTCTGGGCGAGGCTCAGCCCGTATGGTTCCAGAAGAAAGCCAGAAGCTGCCAGCGACAAGAAAAGCGACGGACGACGTCTTAAAAATTATGTTTGAGGTTCTTAGCATGGTAAACGCGAGTTTCTTTACTCGGGAAAAATTTGCTTCGGATCCACTTCGGTACGACTTTCCACATGACCGTCCACATAGACAGCGTTGAAGCGTCCGTCATGGCATTTGCCGATGCGCTCGGGGGTGAAGCGGGAAAAACCGGAGACCGACAGGTTAGTCGGCGCGTCGGCAATCATGAGCACATTGGCCGGGCTCTTGATGAGCGACCGGTATCCGAAATAGCCGTTGGCCCCGACTGCACCCTGGTTCGGATTGCCAAGATGGAAGTTATAAACATAGCTATCATAAAGAACGGGATGGGCCGGACATCCGTTGATACCGAGGCCTTTGTTCCAACGGCGGAGGGCGTTGTTGTCGTTCGGGAGATAGTTCGTGACAAGCGGACAATTCGCGTTGTACCACACCCGCAGGCCGTCATCGAAAGGGAAGGACGGCGGAAATTTCCCGTTATTGTCCGCCGCGTACAAGTTGAAAACCACGCCCCATTGCCGCAGATTGGAAAGGCATTGGGTATTTTTTGCATACTGAGACATCCGGGCGGAGACGCTCAGGCCAATGGCGCCCAAAACCGCGATGATAGCCATCGTCACCAGCATTTCCATCATGGTGAAGGCCTGCATGGAGAATCGTTTCATATCCTCAAGGGTGAGTTGCCATCTTGGGTAGAAGTGGCGACAGAAGCCCCGCGTGAAAAAAGTGCCAGGAATTAGGTTCCATCCAAGGATTCGTCAACACGGCAGAGGATCCTTCGATGGAAACGGGGACAGAGGAAACATTTTGCAGCACGACGGCTTCAGGCAGTTTCTCAAGATAGACCATGGCCTTCTTCGTCAGTCCGTTGAAAAACCACGTGGTACCGCCGCCGACAAAAACTGAGCCACCTTCGGCGCGATGGAAAACATTGGCCATGCCGCCGGACTCGCCCCCCAAGCGGGTGTCGAGGATTTCCAGCCACCCGAAGTTGTCCACCCACCGCGTGTTCCGGCTGAAGTCCCAGGATTTCAGCTTTTCGGGGCGTTTGTTCCGCCGACCCTCCCAGAGCTGCGGGATTCCCAGACAGGCCTCAAGTCGCATCGCCCCCCCGCGGTTTTCGATGAAAGCCGCCTTGTTGAGGTGGGGATCATTGATCAGGTAAGCACGCCGGATCTGTGAGCGCGACGCATCCGTCACAAGTGCCTGCATGGTTCCGAAGATTCCGCCCGTCACGGAAATCTCACTCCGGTTGTTCTCTCCGCCGGCAAGGTAGCGTATAGCGATTTTACCTTGGTCCATGAACGAACAATCCTGAAACGCCACTCGGCCTTCTGACTCTACCGAGCCGGATAAATCAAAACCGTCCCTCCCGCCGTCGAACAAAAAGCCCCGGAACCCGATGGCTTCGGCAACATCGGCGGCAAAGAGTGCCCGCTCCGGATCGGTGCCGACTATAATCGCATTTCCTGCCGCCTCGACGACCACGCGAGGGGGCAGTTTGATTGTGCGAGAAATTCGGAAGGTACCGGATGGAAACACTACCAGAGCCGGGCCGGCTTGGTTCGCCTCATCAAAGACTTTCTGGATCGCCGCGCTAACATCTTCCTTGCCATCCGGCTGCACTCCAAAATTTTGGACCGCTATTGTTCGCACCGTCTTTTTTTTCAAATCCTCGAAATCCCAACTAAGCCTGGAAACCTCCGCTTTTTTCAAAACGGCGTCAGGAATGGACGGTTCTAACGTCGGAGCCAGAATATCGGGAAGCGTCAGGGAAATATTCGGACTGTTTCCGGCGGACTGGATACGAAACCACACGGGAATATCAAGAGGATTGTTCGGCGGCAGAAGACCGTGCAGCATTTTTTCCGTGGGAGGCTCCTCCCAAACAGCGGCCTGCACCGGTTTCCCGCTCGTTTCCGTGAGACTCCGGAATGACAGAATGCTGGGCTGGTTGCCTTTGGAAAACCAGCAGATGGTGTTGTGGCGCGAGTCACCCGCTTTCAGGCGGGTGTTTTCCAGTTCGACGCAAAAATAACCGATTTGCAGCGAGGTCCACCGGACGGGTCGTGACGTTCGCAAGAAATTCCATCCGTCCGCCCCATCGGTGTTAAAATCGCAATCACGCACGGAAAGAATGCCGCCACCCTCAACCCAATAGGCGTCTTTTTCCGGATTGAGATGCGCCAAGCCTTTGACACGGTACAGGTGCGTCTTGCCGCTGGGGAGGTTGAAAACAGGCCCCCCGGCCTCACGGCTTGTTTCGATACGGCTATCCTCAATAACCCCCGTGTCGCACTGCATATCCACCACCCCGGCGCACTGGATGAACTCGCATCCCGAAATGGTCAGCAACGTGGAATTGAACCACCCGATAAGATGATCCACCGGATTGGGTATCAACATAGGACGTCCATTATCCCATGTGACCGTGTAAGGTGCCCAGGGGCGGACGGTATCAAGCTCGGAATCTTTTCCCGTGAATTCCTCCCGCGTGTAGGATCGGCACTCGACCGCAAAACTCCTCGCATCCGCAAAGCGGCATCCCACAATATCAATCTGCGCGACATCCAGATTGTTCGTCCAGAACCGTAGCTGGATGCGGCCACCGCGAAAGGATAAGTCCTTCACCGACGCGCTTCGGATGCCGTGAAAATAGAAGACATCCCTCGCCGGGTTGGCCTGCCCAATCACCGCCTCACCTGTGCCTCGAAGATTGATTGGCTGAGTGATGACAATGGATTCTCTGATTCGGTAATTTCCAGCCGGGAAAACGACAGCGGGGGCCGCAGTCATGCCCATGCCAGAAGTCAAATGCCGCCAGTGTCGGACTTTCATGGTGCGCTTTCCGGCGATCTCACATGCCGCGTTGACTGCCTGCTGGATCGCCACCGTATCGTCAGCCTGCCCGTCTCCAACAGCACCGAATGTTTTGACGTTCAGTACGCCGGTGCTATCCGTCACCGGAGGCTCAGCCCACACCGTCCCGAGGGCGAGTAGAAAGGCTATGAGCCTCCATGAATTTCGGAAGGAACGCATCCGTGTCAGGCCAAGATTCCTCTCTGCTTGATCGAAAGGCATGAGGCTCCCGCTATTCTCTCGCCTTTTTGCCTTGTACGTAGAAGGTCAGGCTGCGGTTGGTATAACGTTGTAACGTGGTCTCTGTATCCTTGTACCAAGTGAAGGTGTCATCCTTGACGGCATCCGTCGCCAGCAATGGAAACCCCACCCCACTTTCCTCCCCTTTGGAAACCAGCATGATCGTATACCATTTCCCCTTTTTGAGCGCGATAGGATTGCCGAGAGTAAAAGTCAAAAATGTGTTGGGAGCCAGCGAGGGCGGGAGATGACCAGCCTGTGAACTTTTCAGATTTTCCTCAGACGGAAGCTCGGCAGGGCCCTCGATTTCATATATGTTCAGGGTAAAAGCTTTGAAGGCTGCTCCCGGCTGTAATTTGCCGATGGATACCGTGATGTCCGTTACCGTCATGTCCTCCAAGGCCTGAAATGACTGGCCGATTTCATAGTCGTTATTCCAAGAATAATCAAAATCAAATTCCCCGGAAGGCACCTGCTGGAAAATGATGTTCTCGAGGGGCGGAGAATTCGGATTTGAAACTTCCACATTCCCACGCACAGGGGTGGCAGCCACGATCAGGCCGAGCAGTAAAAAAGAAAAGCGTGTGCGTTTCATGAAATGCCTATGAAGAAAAACTAAAAACTCCGTGTCAAAGACTTCAATGGTTCCCGGATGCCCCGCGCCTGGTTTTCCGGCGCAAAACCATCACGCCACTAAGAAGAACTCCCGCCAGTGCCAACACCATCGTCGTGGAAGGCTCGGGAATACCCTGCACATAGACCTCAAAACTGCGGGTGGTATAGCGTCCATAACTTCCTGTATCTTTATACCAAGAATAGGTGTTATCCATATCGGCATTGTTAGAGTACATCGGGAAGCTCACCGAACTATTCGTGCTCCCGGTACCTGATACCAGCATGAAGATATACCAATTGGTCGCTTCCAGCGAGACATCACTGGTGGGCGTGAAGGTCAGGTAGCTGTTGCTGATCAAGGTAGCCGGGAGATTTCCAGACGACGAACTGATGAGAGTCCCCAAGGCGGGGCTGTTTGTTTTGTTGATGGTCTTATAAATCTCCAAGGTGAAAGGCTTTGAAAGCCCCTCCGGCGTGTATACGCTGATCGCAAAGGTGATGTTCGTCGCCGTCAAATTGGTCGCAGCATAAAAGGATTGGCCAATTTGCCAATCCCGTGTCCAAGAATAATTAAGGCTGAAATCTCCGGCAGTCGGGTCTTGCTCGAATATGAGGTTGTTTGTCGGGGCGTTCGTCGTGTTGGTGACGGTGGCAGCCCCGAAGGCCGGGGAAACGGCGATCAGGACAAGAACAAAGGAGAATAGTTTGATTTTCAGTGAATGTTTATGGTTCATGCGAGGAGGTGCGTTAAGTTGCTTAATCTTGCTTTTGGCACTTGCATTTATTCAACAAGTTTTACTTGGGCTTTTTTGTTTTCCAAAGGATGCTACGGGTGATTTCAGTTGGGTTTCAGGATCTCATGATCGGCGGATGAGGGAAGGTCGTTATGGATGACTCCGTAAAAATTGCCTTTGGGAACCACGCGAGCCTCGGGCGTTGTTTCCCGCGC
>JAJTYZ010000036.1 GCA_021463515.1 Chthoniobacterales bacterium
AGGGGGGCGGACTTGGAGGCTCGGACCTCGCGGAGATCAACAATCTCAATCACTACATCGGCATGAAGCCGCTGCATAAGGCGGACTTTTTTGAGATGCAATGGATGCCCTTTGTCTTCGGCATTATTATCCTTCTCCTCCTGCGTGCCGCCGTCTTCGGCGAGATGTCCAATGTCGTGGATGTCTTTACGCTCTTTAGCTATTTCGGCGTCTTTTCGGTCAGTGCATTTTATTACCGACTCTATGTCTATGGGCATCAACTTGACCCGATGGCACCGATGAAAATCGAACCCTTCACGCCGCTGCTCATCGGCTCCAAACAGATTGCCAACTTCACGCAGCACAGCTACCCGCAAGCTGCCGCTTACCTTCAAATTTTGGCTGTCATTTGCGTTATGCTGTCGGCTTGGTTCTCACGTCATGAAAACGCGTGAAAGCTCCATGTTTCATCGCCGTCATGGCCATCGCGGGAGCGGTGAGTTTCGCCCTCGCAGCGGAAACGCTTCCTGCTTCGCCCCTGCAAAGACAGATTGACGCCGCTGCTCCCGGGGCAACCATTCACGTTCCCGCAGGTGTTCATGAAGGGAATTTGATTATCAATAAACCCCTGCGTCTTCTAGGGGAGAAAGGTGCAGAAATCCGTGGAACAGGGCGTGGGAAGACGATTGAAATCACCGCGTCCGATGTGACGGTGGAAGGTTTTCTAATTTCCAATTCCGGGCGCAGCCTTATGGCGGATGATGCGGCCATTCACATTTCTGCCGATCGTGCGACGATTTCCAACAATCGCATCGAGGATTCTTTGCATGGCATCTATTTGAAAAAGGCCAACGATTGTCGCATTACGGGCAACACCATTATTGGCACAGCGGTGGCGTCAAATGAAGATACCTCGGCTCCCGGCGATGGGCCGGAAAATTGCGATGCCACGCCTCTGCTCAATGGTCCGGGCAATGGCATTCACCAATGGAGCTGCAGCCGCACCTTATTGGAAAATAACACCATCACCCGAACGCGGGATGGCATTTATTTTTACTTCACCGATCATTGCCTCATTAAGGATAATGTGGTGACGCAGGTGCGTTACGGGCTGCATTATATGTATTCCGACGACAATGTTTTCGAAGGTAATCGCTTTTCGGAAAATGCCGGTGGAGCGGCGGTGATGCTGTCGGAGCGGCTGACGATTCGCGACAATGATTTCATAGACAATCGCGGCGGGCGTGCCATGGGGCTCATTCTTCTCTCCGTGGATGATTCTCTCATCGAGAATAACCGCATTGAGCGCAATTCCCTTGGGCTTTCGCTCAATCAATGCAATGGAAATCGCCTCATCGGCAATACGATTGACAGCAACCACCTGGGGTTGATGTTTAATGGCAACTCGGACGTCAATAGCTTTTCGGCGAATTCGTTTCGTCACAATTTGTATCCGGTCGAAATGAATGGCGACAGCGGGACGACGCGCTGGGAATTGGCGGGAGTGGGCAATCGCTGGGACAATGTTGCGCCCGTAGATTTTAATGCCGATGGTATTAGCGATCTTCCCCATCGTGAGCTGGATGTTCTGGGATATTTGCGTCGAAATTTTCCGCCCATTGGGCTGTTGGCAGATAGTCCGGCTCTTCGTCTTCTGCGCTTCGCCCATCAACGTGCGGCGATTCCCGGCTTTAATGCCATCCAGGACAACGCACCTTTGCTCGGCACGGCACCCGCAGCAAGTGCCACCCAACCGACTCCATGATTCGTGCGGTGGACCTTACCAAATCTTTTGGGAGTCATCACGTTCTTAAGGGCGTCTCGTTTGAAGCGTTCGATGGAAATATCACATTGCTTATTGGCTCCAATGGCGCAGGAAAAACGACCACGATGCGCCTCGTTGCAGGATTGGCGCGACCAAATTCGGGCTATGTCGAAATCAATGGCTATTCTGCAAAAAAGGATGGTCGCCGCTACCGTTCCTTACTTTCTTTCCTGCCGCAAAGCCCCGCATTTCACCCGCGCTTTACATGCCGTCAGATTCTAAAATTTTATGCCGTACTGCGGGGTGTTCCTGCATCGCGTATTCAAGAGGTTCTCGCGATCTCGGGATTAGAGGATGCTGCAGATAAACAGTCAGGGCACCTCTCCGGCGGAATGCGCCAACGCCTTGGGCTGGCACTTTTGCTTTTACCGGAAACGCCCGTTCTTTTGCTCGATGAACCGGGCCTGAGTCTCGACCCGGAATGGCGCGAGCGTTTGCAGGTAATTTTACATGCGGAGAGTGCCAAAGGGCGCGCCGTATTGGCCACGACACACCTACTGGCGGAATGGAATGGACGAGCCAATGTGTGTTTGCTTTGTGAAGACGGCATCATTAAAGGCACCGTGAATCCTCATGCCCTCACCTTTGCGGTGGCCGAGGAAACAAGCACGCCCCAGTCGCCCGCTAAACCGGCGGATGCAAAACGCACCGAAACCAAGTTTTCATCGCAACCTCCACGCGAAACTCATGCCTTTCGTGCGATTCTAGGCCGTGAAATTCATGCGTCATTTATGAATCGCTTTCTCCAAACATTCACCGTTCTTGCTTTGGCGGGCGGTTTGGCCAGCGTGTGGATGAGCGATAATCTCGAGGCCATTGCGCACCTCACATTGCAAGCGTGTCTGTATGGCATTCCGCTCTTTGCCATGCTGCTTGGCGTGAGTAGTGCTCGCATGGAATCGGAAGAATGGCCCATGCTTTTTTCTCAGCCTGTCCGGCGTTCTTCCATTTTTCTTGGAAAGTTTCTCGCGGCATGGGGCGTCTTTGCTCTGCTCTTGGCGATCCTGTTTGTGCCCGGATTATTTGTGGGTGCGCCGGTGGGCGGAACCTTCATGCGCTGGATTGAAAGCACAGGACTTGGTGCTGTCTTTATCGCCCTCGGCCTTTGCGTTGGCGTCGCCGCAGCCGATCGCGTCCGCGCTCTCATCTCCGGCCTCGTGGCATGGTTACTGCTATTTTTCGCGTTCGATTTGTTTGCGCTGGGTTTGGCAGGTTGGACATTCATGCAAAAGTTCCCGGGATTTTGGATTGCGTTGCTGATGCTCAATCCGCTCGATGCCTTCCGCATTCAAGCACTCTTTAATCTCGAACAAATTCCCGCCGAAACCGCAGCCAAAGCACCACTAGCGGCATGGTGGCTTGATAATGCCAATAGCTGCTTCTTTATTATCGCAGCTCTTTGGACGGCCTTGTTGCTCGTTCTCACCATTCGCCGCATGAACCGCCTAGAGGTTTAGCGTCCCATGTTTATTTACGGAAAAATGGCGACTTACGCGATTTCGGTGATGAGTTATCTTGCCGAAACATCCGGACGCCGTGTGGGTTCACTGGAAATTTCCCAAGTACGAAAACTTTCACGACCCCTCGCCGCCAAGCTTCTTACCCAGCTGGCCGCCGCGGGTTTGGCGCAAGGGCGCCCGGGGCCCTCGGGCGGGTACACGTTGGCCAAGCCACCGCGTGACATTTGCCTTTTCGATATTGTGGCACTCTTTGGGCCTACAGAGCCTCCGGACCTTTGCCCATTTGGTCCAGGCTGGTGTGGCAATAATGACCCGTGCCCACTGCATGAAAAAATTACCAATCTCCTCAGCGAGAATATCAAATTCATGAAAAGTAGCACCCTCGCGGAATTTGTGGACTGGCCAACTTCACCGACTGCGGGACAGTGATTTTTGACTCACGTAGAAGGCGACAAGTGCCGCGCCAATAGCTTGGGATAAATCCCCGAGAGATGCCGGACAAATCTTCAAAGTCTGACGTTGCGCATTCCACAAATACGGCCATGCCGAGTCTTGAACGATCTGAAGATAACGTGCACGAAACTCCGGCGTCGTGACGCTGTGATCCATCAATCCTCCGCCTATCACCACAATACCTGGGTCGAGTGTCATGGCGAGATTGGCGACATGCAATCCCATCACGCGGGCTTGGAAATCGAAGATGTCGGTGGCGAGCGAATCGCCTTGCTGAGCACGTGTGCGAAGGGAAAGCACCTTTTCCTTCATGGGTGCCTCGGAGGTGGCAAGTTCATGCTCCGGAAATTCTTGGAGCTTTTCAACAAGAAGGTGGGGAAGCCCGGAAATGGTTGTGTAAGCCTCGACACAGCCCCAGTCGCGCCCGCAACCGCAGGGGAGAGGGCGTCCCGTGACACCCAACATTTGCAACACCGCTGGTGTATGCCCCGCTTCTAACCCCGCAAGCGTATCGCCTTCGAGAGGTAGTCCATTGACTCCAATGTAAGCGCAACCCAAACCGGAACCAGGCATGAGCATTAGCACCGATGCCTTGCGTTCCCCGCGTGCCGTACGAGCTTCCGCGACGCCGCCATAATTGCCATCATTTCCTACTTCCAATGGGATGTTCCTCCCCGCTTTTTCAGCCAGTGCTCGAGCGTAATGTTCGTGAACATTCCAACCTGCAAATTCCGCAGGAAAGTTTGGTGATTTGTCCATGATGCCATAGCCCAAATATGGCCCGGGAATAGCAAGACCCACGCCGACAACTTGCGACCATGAAAGATGGTTGGCCTCAAGAAAATCACTCGCGGCACCAATCCATCCCGAAATCACGCCGTCACGACCTTTATGGGAATCGGTTTTGCGTTGTAATACCTCCGTGGAAATGGCTTCACCCTGTTCATTCACAGCCGCAACTTTCGTTGTCGTCGCCCCGCTATCGGTACCTAGGAAAATTTTTTGACTCATAAAAAGCAGAAGCCTTACAGCCAATCATAATCCGCAAGCGCGGTCTATCGCGAGAAGCTCCTCGTCGGTAAAAGTGAGGTTGTTTGCAGAGGCGAGGTTTTCTTCGATTTGGCTCCATCGGCTGGCTCCTGCGAGCACAGAGGTGATAAAGGGCTTTGCTAACAACCACGCGAGAGACATTTGAGCGAGGGTTTGCCCGCGTTGCGATGCTATTTTCGCGAGAGCTTTGGTGCGGGACTGAATTTCTTCGGTGATATTTTGAGGACGCAAGAAACGTTTGTCATGTCCGGCGCGTGAATCCCGAGGGATGTCGTGGAGGTAGCGTCCGGCAAGAATTCCCTGCGCCAGCGGACTAAAGACGATACAGCCGATGCCCTCGGATTCCAAAGTGCTACTCAAATTTTCTACAGCTTGTCGGTTGAGGAGATTGAAAACCGGTTGATGAATTAAAAGATGAATGCCCTCGGCTTGCAGTAATTTCGCAGCGTGGAGTGTCTGACGCGCATTGTAATTCGAGACGCCCACGTAGAGGGCTTTGCCGGCTTTTACGGCGGTGGCAAGAGCACCCATCGTTTCTTCCAGCGGCGTCTCTGGATCGGGACGGTGACTGTAAAAAATATCCACATAATCCAGGCCAAGGCGTTGAAGGCTTTGATCGAGACTTGCGAGAATGTGTTTGCGCGAGCCCCATTCTCCATAAGGTCCCGCCCACATTTCGTAGCCTGCTTTGGTTGAAATAATCAGCTCATCGCGGTGGCTCGCCAAGTTTTCGCCAAGAATACGCCCAAACGTCGCCTCTGCTGCACCTGGCGGTGGTCCGTAATTATTGGCCAAATCGAAATGGGTGATGCCGGCATCGAAAGCCTGTTTCACCATCGTTGTGGCGGTGTCCACATCAGCATTTCCTCCAAAATTGTGCCAAAGGCCGAGTGAAATCACAGGAAGCTTGATTCCGCTACGACCACAGCGGCGGTAACTCATCACATCATAGCGTGTAGAGGATGGTGTCATGCCAAGGAATTATCCTCCGCAACCGTCAACCGCAAGACAACCTTCCTTTTGTCACGAAGTCCCTCTGCGGTAGAAATGGTTCTCGGGTGTCGCGCCCGCCTCGGGCACCGTTTTCCGCGCCCTCGCAGAAAACATCGTATGGTGGCGCATAACTTTGCAGCTTGTCTGGACAGGGGGCACAGGCGTCTCGCCTGTGATGGTTTTTGAAACACAGGCGAACCAGAGTCGCAGGCAGAGATGGCCCCTTAGACTAACGCCCATGCCCCCTAGTTTTTTTTAGCAAGTGACGCATCTAAATTAATGCTCCCACAGCGTCATAACGCTTCGCCCTCACGAAGCCGCGAGTGTCGCTGCACGTTGAGCGTGCGA